>NZ_JAUBPU010000028.1:23642-70387 GCF_036700885.1 Microcoleus sp. S13_B4 | reverse complement strand
GGTTTTTAGCTGGCATTTTTGTAGAGATTGACTAAACTCATTTTTTATTATACCCTATTTAAAGGTACAACAGCTTACCCAGCAGATTGACTAAGACTTGATACAGTTTTTTCTCATCGCTATGTACAAATTGGGGCAGATTGGGTTCTCGCTCGACAATTAGTTTCAATCTTTTCGATTGGGCTTTAACTTGCAACATTTCTTCAAGAGAACTCAGCAATTTTTTTAGGTCAAAGTCAGAAAGATAGAGTGTTATCTGTCCGCTCTCTATTTTGGATAAATCTAAAATGTCGTTAATCAATTCCAATAAATGTGTGCCACTACGATTGACGATCCCAAGATCTTGTTGGAGTTCGGGAGTCAGAACAGGATCATAACTCATCAATTGCGTAAATCCCAAAATAGCATTGAGAGGAGTACGGAGTTCGTGGCTCATATTGGACAGGAACATACTTTTGGCTCGGTTTGCTGTTTCTGCTGCTTCTTTAGCTTGCTTAAGTTCCAACTCGGCTTGTTTACGATCGCTAATGTCTATTAAATATCCCAACATTTCCACTGGTCTACCTGCACGATCTCGAATTAGTCTGAGTTGACCGAGTATCCAGCGATAAACCCCATCAGAGCGACGAAGACGGTATTCATGGAAATAAAAATCATTGACGAATAGATTGTCTAAGCCATTAAGCACTCGTTCTACATCATCTGGGTGTAAGTTATGCACCCAAAATTCACCATCTTCTAAAAACGCCCTGCTTTCATAGCCCAATACATCTTTGATATTTTCGCTGATGAACGTTGCTGCATAATTGCCACCAGGTTTACAGCTAAAAATAACGACGGGGCTGTAGTTCAGGAGAAAGTTGAGGCGACTTGTGGTATCTCGCAAGGCTTGCTCAGCTTGTTTCAGCTCTGTCACATCCTCCTGAACCGCAACATATACGGTTCCATATTCAGGATGGTCAAACCTAGACGTATGAACTCTGCACCAAAAGAGAGTTCCATCTTTTTTCTTATTGTATACTTCATATTGTGCTTCTCCCTTCTGATCAATTTCAGTGACAATATCTAGCACGCTTGCGTCTGGTGTTAGCTGTTGATCGACATAATTCAAGACACCAACGGGTTGACCTGCGAGTTCGCCATCTGTGTAGCCAAACATAGAGTCAAATTTGGGATTGGTGTAGACGATCGTGAGGTCTGAGGCTTTAATTAAACACACTCCACCTGCCATGTTGTGGATAATAAGACTCTGAAGATCTAGCGTCTTTTGAGCTGCTTTGCGATCGGTAATGTCTTGGATCTGAGCAATAAAATGCAGTGGATTTCCCTGTTCATTTTGTACTAGCGAACCATTAAGAAGAATCCAAATTATATGTCCTTGTTTATGGAAATACCGTTTTTCCATTTGGTAAGTTGAAATTGTTCCTGCTAATAGCTGATGTACATAACTAAGATCCAGGTCTAAATCGTCAGGATGGGTAAGGTCTCCGAAAGTTAACGCTAACAACTCTTCTGAGGAGTAGCCAATAATTTGACATAAGGCAGGATTGGCTTTAACCCAGTACCCATCAAGTGAAACGATCGCCTTTCCAATAGACGCATTTTCAAACGCAGTGCGAAACTGCTCTTCACTATTTCTTAATGCCACCTCAATTTGTTTCCGTTCGGTTTCAACCCGCTTGCGATCGTGGATCTCCTTCTCTAAGGCTTGATTTGCCGCAATAAGTTGAGCTGGACTAGGTAAAGCTAAGGCTGATGGAATTAAAAACACTAGCTCAAATGCAGTATATATAGAAATCAGAGCAGTAATAGCTTTAAGTCCTCCCGAAAGCCAATAAGTAGGAAACCAAAGCGTCCAAATTTCCATGATATGAGTTGTACCACAGGCAATTATGAAGAGGCCAAACAGCAAAAAAACTTTCTGAAATGGAGTATCTTGGCGCTGTCGCACAAAGTAGATTAGCATGATGGGGATGGAGTAGTAAGCTAAAGCAATTAAACCATCGGATAAAATATGTAATCCTACTAAATTTGTTTGCCAGAGATAGCAGTGACCATGAGGAATGAATCCTCCCGTCTCAAAAAATTGTGTAATCATACCTAACCTGGATTATTCATGAGTGCTGAAGTGCTTAGCGATTGAGTTCTGCCATTGCCCGCTTCATCGTCGAAGTCTTACCGGGAAAAACGCTTTTGAGTAGGGAGATGTCAAATTGCCAACCCAGCAGCACGAGACATCCGATCGCAATGAGGAGTAGACTTGCCCTGTAAGAAATGTGGTTGTCCATAAACCGGCTGCTTGGGAAAAAAGGTTGTCCTGATGTTACGCGGAACGAAGAAAGGCAATCACGGAGGGATTATCCCTACCTGAACAAGTCAGATTTTGTAGCGGCTGTGCCACCGTGCCAGTCCTCGAACTCTGCGATCGCAGAACTTCTTTGTGCGTCAAGTGAGTTTATAACCTAATAATTCAACTATACTCTTATTCATAGGCTTATAATCCTCTGGTAAGGAAGTATGGAAAGCAGTAGGATTCTCGATAAAACTAGCGATAGAGTTAGCGATCCAGCTACCAACTACCGAGGCAATATTTTAATTGTTGACGATCTCCCTGATAACCTGCATCTTCTCAGCCGTACTTTGAAGAGACATGGTTATAAAGTTCGCAGTGTCACAACAGGCGCAATGGCGCTCCGAGCCGCCCAATCGCCATCGACGGAACTAATCTTACTTGACATTAAATTGCCTAATATTGATGGCTATGAAGTTTGTAAACAATTAAAATCTGACGAGCAAACCACAGGCATTCCAATAATTTTTTTGAGTGCTCTCAATGAAACTTTTAATAAGGTTGAGGGGCTTGCTGTGGGTGGGGTAGATTATATTTCTAAACCGTTTCAAGCCGAAGAAGTAATAGCTCGTGTCGAAACTCACCTAACCATCCGACGGTTGCAACAAAGCCTCCAAGAGCAGAATTTACGTCTCTTGAGAGAAATGGAAGAACGCCAACGTCTCGAAGCATCCCTCTTTGCCGAAAAAGAACTCGCTCAAGTGACTCTCCAATCGATTGGTGATGCAGTTATTACTACCAATGCTCAAGGTAAGGTGCGATTTTTCAATCCTATCGCTGAGCAACTGACAGGCTGGAAGGCTCATGAGGCTAAGGGACTCCCCCTGTCTACAGTCTTTGAAATTGTCAATGAAGTAACGCGAAAGCCAGTAGAGAATGCGATCGGCAAGGCTCTGTTTGAGAAGCGCATTGTGGGCTTAGCTAACCATACTATTCTCATTGCCCGCGATGGGACTGAGTATGCCATTGAGGACTCAGCAGCACCGATTCGAGACCGCCAAGGTCAAATTATCGGGGCAGTAATCGTCTTTCATGATGTTACCGAATCGCGCAATCTTGCTCGTCAACTCTCTTGGGAAGCCAGTCACGATGCTCTGACGGGTTTAATCAACCGTCGAGGATTTGAGCAGCTACTAATTGAGGCGATCGCCTCTGTTCAAGATAGCAATCAGCAGCACGCTCTCTGTTATTTAGATTTAGATAAGTTCAAAGTCGTTAACGATACCGCAGGTCATTGTGCTGGCGATGAGCTACTGCGCCAAATCACTACACTTTTACAAAAGGGAGTCCGCGCTAATGACATACTGGCTCGCTTGGGAGGTGATGAATTTGGTCTTTTGCTTACTAAATGTCCCCTCTCTAAAGCAGCTCAGATTGCGGAAAACCTCAAAGACATAGTGCATCAGTTTCGGTTTATTTGGGATAGCAAAACCTTTATCATCGGGATCAGTATTGGAGTTGTTGCCATTAACCAAGCCAGCCAAGATTTGAGGGAGGTTATGGGGGTGGCTGATGCAGCTTGTTATGCTGCCAAAGACAAAGGTCGCAACTGTGTTCATGTTTATCGTCTAGACGATGGCGAACTAATATAATTAGACAATGTGGTGAGAGGCACTAGATTTCCAACATCCGCCGTGCGTTACAAACCAATCGTTTTTGTCTCTACTCCCAAAAGATTGCCTCTATTACCTCTAACCCCTCATTAAAGCATTATGAAATTTTGTTAAGAATGCTCGACGAAAACGAAGAGAACGTGGCTCCCAATGAGTTTATTCTCACCGCCGATCGTTAGGGCTTAATAACCAAGAGCGATTGTTGTTGGGTAATCGAAACTTTTTGATTGAATTATCATAATTTATCGGGGCTAAAAGTTGTTAGTAAAGACTTGTATACGATCAATATTTCTGGCGCTAGCAGTCGAGTTTTTTTTTAATTTTTCTGGTTCCATTTTATCCCGTTTTCGATGTTGAGGTCGCAATCTCTAGTGTGAGTAACCGCACTTTTTTAGGTATTCCGATCCTCAGAGTTTTGCGACTTGTTCGATGTCGGTTTTTTGGGCGATCGCACCCTGTTCCTTCAGAATTACCACGGCGAACCGATCATGGTAAAAGCAGCCCAATAATAAGGATGCGACAAATTTCGATCGCCCCTGGCGGCCAACTCCGACGGTAAAGGCAGAGCTTGATTGTTGCCCGATCGTACCAAATAACCATCTTGCAACCGTACTTCACCCCGCAACATAGCCAACTGCGCTTGTCGCAAAGCCTCAGCCTTAATCGGCGCTGTACGCAACTGCTGGTAAAACTCAGTCATCAGCCCCAAAGTACCGACATCGCTGACATACCACAAACTCGCCAAAGCCGATTTTACCCCCGCGTGCACCGCCAACCCCGCAAACCCCAACTCAGCTTGTTCGTCTCCCACCGCCGTAGTACACGCACTCAAAACCAACAACTCCACCTGCGGGTTAGATAGCTTCAACTGATCCAACTGATTCAACCGCAACTTAGTATCCCAAAACTGAATGTAAGAATTTTCCGCCCCCCCAGGCTGAAAATCGCCGTGAGTAGCTAAATGAATAATTTTGTATTGCGATTGATTGCGCTTGTCCTTCAAATTTGCCAAAGTAAAAGCTTCGTTGAGAAAAGACGAACCCGGCCAAATCTTGCCCACAATTGTCGATATTTCCAACGGCACCGCAGGCAAAGGATTTTGATCGTATTTGGCAGGAAAATTCGACGCACCCATTGCTAACACTTCAGAACCCTTAACATCGGCATAGCGAGTATCAGTTAAACTCAAACTCGGAATCAGCCCCAAACTGTACTTTTCTACCAAAAAGTGCTTGCCGTCGTAAAGAGCAGCCAAAGGCAAAGTTCGCAAACCGGCATCCATCGAAAACACCAAAGTGTCAATCTTGTTAGCTTCCAATTCCGGTTGCAGCGGTGCAATTAACCACTGGTAAAGTTCCTCGGCAGGTTGCTTGTAGTCAGCAGCATTCAATCTCCTGGGAGATCTGATAGCATTAGTGAATTCTTTAGCAACTTGCAGCACTGTTTCGCGGCTTGCAGGCACGCTTTTAAAAACACTTTTGCCGTCTGGCAATAACAACACAAGTTCTAAATGTTTCTCTTTCGCCCACACGTAAAGGATGGCGGGTTTAACCCCAGTCAACCGATTGACGCTGCTGAGAGTATCTCGAATACTTTGCTGCGTCACTGACTTTTGACCGAGATTGCCCCCAAAGTAACGTTCAAATTCCCGTCCCTGAGTTATATCCCTTTGCTGCACTGCGTCGATCGGATTTATTTGCGCGATCGAACTCGATCGAGAAATCTCAGGAACCCTCACATTCCCAATACTTCCTGTACTCACCCCACTCGCAGGCTTCTGTGCAGTTGCCGCCCCGCTGCCGTTTTCTGTCGCCGTCGGTACACCCTGATGGTCTGTTAACACCGACTGCGACAGCAATACCGAGCCTGCCGCAGTCTCGCTCGAACCCGCCTCAACAGACGCACCAGCAGGTTCTGGCGAGACATTTGTGGTACTGCTCTTCGGCGTAGACGCTGCGGGGGCGAGACTCACCTGAGTCACAATTTGTTGAGAATTTGTGGTAGTTTTCAGTTCCACGGTGGTAGTTGGTGCCGGACTCGACACGATCGCCAGCGGCCCGATAGTAGTTGACGAGGTGGCAGTGTTCGACTTCCAGTTTCCCGTCCCAACAGTCGCCGCCGTGCAGGTTCCCGACGGGCAAGTGCTTTGAGAGAGCGTCAGCGAACCCGATCGAGCCAGCCCGTCTGTAGAAATGCTGACCTCGGCGCGATCGGCAGCCGTTCCAGTTCCCGCAGCCCGAAACGCTCCCCCAGCCTCGATTGCCACATCGCCGCCCGTATTGCCACGAGCTTTGATCGAAACAACTTCAACGTCTTTCTGCCCGGTAATCTTGCTCGAACCGGCACTTCCCGACTGCGAACTCGAGTTGATCACCCCTGTAACGATCCGGCCCGGCGCTGCAATCGAGATATCTCCCCCGCTTCTGGAACCAAAAGCATCGATGTTGCCGGTTGCTACCGCAGCGGCGCTGTCGATGTTGATATCGCCTGCCCCGGAAGCCGATCGAGATGAAAGCGTACCAGCGCTCAAGTTGCCTTGAGTGCTAGTGATGTTAATCCCTGCAGTCGAGGTAACGTCTCCGACGGCTACAGTACCGCCCATCAGAGCGATCATGGCGTTATCAGTTCCGACGATCGCACCCGTTCCCACGATCGCGCCGGAGCCCTTGGGCGATTGAATCGTCGTCGGATCTTGAAATGTCACCGCCACTGGCGTTGAATTCGGCGTTGAATTTTGCGTTGGAGAAGCAATCGAGATCACACCGCTACCGTCAGAACGGCCGATCGTGATCGAAGCAAACCCATTCCGAAAAGTGTTCAATTCAGCAGCCGTCAATTTCAAAGCTTCTGTATCGCCAGAACCTTGAATTATAATATTTTGACTTGGATCAGCCGGTTGCAGCACAAGATTGCCGTTGCTGGCGATCGAATTGTTGCCACCCGTCAAGTCAATTTCGTTGCCGGTTAAAGTAATATTTCCCGGTGTTTTCGAGCCACCAGCTTCGATCGCCCCTGCGGTAACTCCATTGAGGCCCGTCAGCGTCACATTCCCTGCGTGAGCGGCCCTGGTGTCGATCGCCCCTGCCGTCACCGTGCCCTCTGCAGTAACGCTAACATCTCCCGCCTCCGAGCCTGGCACTTTGGAAGAATTGACAGAAGAGTTGATGGTGCGGGCCGGAACAGTGCGTAGCTGAGCAGTTGTGACATTGCCCCTTGTGCTGGCGAGGCGAATTTCCTCACCGTTAGTAGAAATATTGCCAGTTCTGATATTGCCGTCAGCTTTGAGAGTAATTGAGGCATTGTCGGCCCCTGTCAAGGAATTTGTGGTAGTGATTGTTCCCAAACCCGCCGGCGATTGAATAATTAGCGGATCATAAAATGTGAAATCGTTGGCAATCAGAATTGAACCGATACCGTTGCTGCGGCCGATCGTAATTCCAGCAAACCCATTTTCCAAACTTCCGAGTTCGTTTGCCGTCAGATTCAAATAAATATTAGTGCCGACATCTCCAGAACCGCCGATGGCAATATTTTGACCGGGACTCCAAGGTTGCAGTACCAAAAAGCCCGTACCCCTGACTGAATTTTTGTCGCCTTTAAAATTAATTTCATCACCAGTCAAAGTAATGTTTCCCGACCCCCCTGCGACGAAGCTCACTCCCAGAACATTCCGAGCCGTCACAGTTACATTTCCCGTCGCTTCCCGACCGCTGGCATCAAGTTTTTGGGCCGTTACGTTCATGCCTTCAAGCAAAATATTCCCGCTGCTGCCGCTGCTGGGATTGGATGAAGAAATATTGTTGGCAACAGTCACACCCGGACTAATCAAACTAATATTTCCGCCGTTACTCGACAAATTGCCCGCAGTAATTTGACTTCCAGAAATGGCGATCGCACCGCCAGCCGTGCTAATTGTATCTCCAGAATTCATCGAAAAAACACCCGCGCCACTGCGATCGGCATCTGCTCTCAATGTTACCGAACCAGTAGTTGCTTGAAAGCTCAACTGATTGTCCGCCAAATCAGCAATTGTAATATCATTGAGCGCTTCGAGAACCACATTGGACGTAGCCGACAGACTTTCCAAAGCTCTCGCCGAAATTGTCAGCGAAGGCTCAGAATTCTTTTCCGATCCAGGTGGCGTTCCTGTTGCCAAAATATTATTGTTGGCAATAATTGCCGCATCGCCCGCAGCTTCTGGGGAATCTGTAATTAAGATATTGTCTGGATCTAGCAGCAAAGTCCCCAAACCGTTTGTCCCGGAAGTATCGACAGTACCGTTAAAAATCAATCTTTGCTTGCCCGAAACTTCCACAAACCCCCCAACACCTGCGGTTCCCGTTGCAGAAACGCCATTCGCGCTGATGCTGCCTAAAAATGCTGTTGTGTTGTCCGCCCAGACAAAAACTCTACCGCCGTTGCCTGATTCAGTTGCGTTGGCTGCGATCGAGCTTTGGCCATCCACGTAAGTCATCCTGGCATTCGGCACAGTTCCCTCGCCGCGGTAATCTCCCCCGATCCGCACCGTGCCGCCGCCGTCGGGTCCCGAAGCCTCAATCTTCGCTCCAAACAGCCCTACCTTGTCGCCCAACACGTTGACAGTTCCTCCCGCGCCCTCCCTGGCAGACACCTTCGCCTCACCCGATAACAGCGCAGTTCCAGCACCTGCAGGCACTGTTTGACCACCTGTGAGCACGACTTCACCTTGAGCGTTCGTAGTTATACCCGTAGCGTTAGCCACGCCGGGGCCCGAAAGCAGCCGAGGTAAACTCTGGGGAGAGAAGGGAAGAGTTTCCGAACCCGACACTCCCGCAGCCGGAGAAACTTCTAAACTTAGCAAAAGTCCGTTTTGGCTCAACCGCACCAGATTTTCGCCCGGGACAGCCGCCACAGTAATTTGACCGCCCGGGGCGGAAAGTTGCCCTGTACTGATGACCGTACCGCCCAGCAAAGTCAAATTTTGCCCTGTGCCGACAGCCAAGTTACCGGCATTGACAATACTCCCTGGCTGTGAGCCAAAAACAAAAGCATTCGGCGTTCCGACTAGGGCTGCGTAGTCGTTCGCCCCTGTACTGTTGAACCAACGGTCGTCAAAACCGATACCGCTAGCGGTGGTAGCAAAAAAAGACCCCGACACATCGAGTCGGGCATTTGCTCCGAAGATGATGCCTGCGGGATTCATCAGCAACAAGTTAGAATTGCCCCCGCTAACTTGAATTAGACCGTTAATTAAGGAAGCGTCGCCACCGACAACGCGGCCGAGGATATTTTTAACGGTTGGGTTGGAGATGAAATTAGCAGTTTCGCCAGAATTCAGATTGAACCGAGTAAAACTGTGGAACAAATTTGCTCCGTCTCTGGAGGTAGTGCCGCCTTTAATGTCGTAGCGAGGAGGCGACCCTGTACCTGGGGCGCTGACAGCGGTTCCGGTGCCGTCTGGGGCTGGAATAATAGATTGTGCGGCAGCAATTTGAGATTGGGGATAAATTGCCACGAGTACCCATCCGTTGCTGTTTTCTTTGAGGAAAACCAGGTTGGGGAAAAAATCTAATATCAAAAATCCAGCCAGGGGAATTGCTGCCAGAATCGACCGCACAGCACGTTGAGCCTTCATAAGTTTGCCTCGGTCTAGACCTTAATTCGAGTTTAAAATTGAGATTTTAGGTAAAAAAGAGTCGATCGCACCCCAATGCTGACACTTCCTAACGCGAACTCTCGATCGCAAATCTTAAATTTTAAGTCTAAATTTGATTGTGTCACCAACATAGCAAAGACTGACAGTAAGTGTCGAAACACAGGAATTTTCAACAGATAAAATTATGAGCGATCGAATTGTCCGTCTGATTGGTTTAACTGGGGGCATCGCCACCGGTAAAACCGCTATATCTAATTATCTGGCAGATGCCTGTGGATTTCCGATTTTAGATGCCGATATTTACGCGCGCGAAGCTGTGAACCCCGGTTCGCCAATACTTGACTCTATTGTAAAACGATACGGCGCGGGTATTTTGCTCCCGGACGGCAATTTAAATCGGTCCGAGTTGGGAAGTATTATTTTTTGTAACGCAGACGAGCGGCAGTGGTTGGAACAACAGATTCACCCTTACGTGCGCCACCGATTAGTTGAGGAAACTCAAAGCTGCATTGCTGCATCGAGTTTGGTATCCCAGCACACACAGAATTTAGGTACAAAGACTCAAGAAACCGGGTTTTTTCACCCTCATCAAAAGCTAGAACGAAGTATTGTTGAAAAAAAACCCGGTTTCTGCGCCCCGACTGACACGTTGACTTTGGTTTTGGTAGTGCCGCTGCTGTTTGAAGCTAATATGACTGACTTGTGTACCGAAATTTGGGTGGTGTACTGTTCACCCGAAGTGCAGTTAGAACGACTAATGCAACGAGACGGCTTGAGTTACGATCGAGCTAATGCCCGCATTAACGCCCAGTTGCCACTAGCTCAAAAATGTCAACAAGCTGATGTTATTTTGGACAATTCGTCCACCCTCGACGCGCTATTCCTGCAGGTAGATGTGCAAGTCAGTCGCTTTGAGATTTGATATTTGAGATTGACTCCACGATAGCGGTTTTAAAACCAGGTTTTTTTACTTTCTGCGGGCCAGTTCGATTTGAGAGTTGAGATTGAAGATTGACTCCACGATTTTGTGAACGGGCTTTTTCCCCCAACCGCTTTCGACTCCTCCTTCGGAGTGGCGCGTAAGCCCTCTTGTCACAAAGCAAAATCAGAAAAGTCAGAAAAGATCAGAAAAAATAAGAGCTTCACAATTTATTTAAAAATACAATAGCAACCATTTATGAAGTTAATGTAAAAAATTAGGCATTGCCCGCTTTAAGAAATCTCATTCACCAAGATATTTATATGTAAGATGCTGAGGGCGCGCCTCGGTACTCTTATGTTGTGTCTTTAATCCCCGGGTTGCCGCGTCACATCAATAAATTATGAACTTAATCATAAAAGTAGTAAAACTTTACAATTAGCGGTTTTTGTTTCCTTGTTGGAAGACTGTTTCAAGAGAATTCCAGGGGTGATACCCTTTTAGATTTTAGATTTTAGATTGGGGAATGATTTATAACTACCAGGGTTGGGAATATGGCCATAGAAGAGTAGCATTATTTTTTGGAACATGGTCTTGAATTCGGCTGGTTGCCCGCCAGTAGCAGAGAACTAGAAATTACCAGCGAACAAGCGAGCTAGAGTATGGATTTCACCAGCTTTTAACCACAAATAAAAAAAATTGTAGGGCCCATCACTTACTAATGGATGATTTCGTCACAATTATTTTTTTTATCCTGATAGCAGAGTAGAGACTGCGTATCAAGAGGGGGAAAATACAAACACCAAAATTTATGATGCGCGTTTACTCTTCCATCCTGATGTCAAGCCTTTTACTGAGCGGCACCGCAGTTAACGCTCAAAGCTTAGAAACTCGATCGACCTTTTTTGATCAAGACAACCCTACTCCAGATATTTTAACCACTCTAGCTGGCACTCCGACCTTTGACGCAGATACCGGTAAAGATGAGCCGCCACCACGAGGCGCCGGGAGATAAAGCCGAAAAAAGCGATAATTGCAGGGAATTAAGGGGATGATGGGAGAATATAAAATTGGGAGAAAAAGAGAAAAATTGAAGATTTCGAGCCCTTAATTGGGGAATTACGTACTGCGTACCAAAAAACCGATTTTTTAGCCGTATTTGACGACTCCAGACATAATTTTTGGCTATTCCGGTTTTTTTGCCCAATATCCTCAAAATATCAGACACCACAAACGGGCGCGAAATGTTGCACTCAAAAAATAAAGGTAAAGCGCGAGTAGGCATCTGGCGCTTTACCTTTATTTTTTAAACTTTTACACCTTTAATCTTCTTCCGCAGCTTCGCCACCAACAACGACATCGCGAATCCGCAAACTCGGGCCGCCACAGCCGACGGGCAAACCGCTTTGCCCTGCCTTGCCGCAGCCGCCGGATTCATCCCAGTAGAAATCGTCGCCGATCGCCTCAATATCGGCTAAAGTGCTGAAAACATTACCCGAAAGAGTAACATCCCGCACCGGATTGTCTAGTTTTCCGTCGCGGATCATCCAAGCTTCGCCGGCACTGAAAGTAAACATTTCGCCGTTAGTCATGCCGCCTTGCCAATTGCGCGCATAAACTCCTTCTTTGATACCAGAAAATAAGTCAGCAACTGGCGTGTCACCCCGTTCGATCCAAGTATTCGTCATGCGGACGATCGGCGGATAATGATAATTCAAACAGCGAGCATTGCCAGTAGGCGTTTCTCCCAACTTGCCCGCCGTTTCCCGCGAGTGCAGCCGCCCGACTAAAGCGCCGTCTTTTATTAACTGAGTAGTAGTCGCGGGAGTGCCTTCGTCGTCGTAGAAATAACTGCCCCGGTGTCCCTCTGGTGCTGCACCGTCAAAAATTTGCAAGTTTTTGGGGCCGAACTGGCGCCCAAGGGTCATAATTTCCAAGATGTCTGGATTTTCGTAGGCCATGTCGGCTTCGGAAAGGTGTCCGAAGGCTTCGTGGACGAATAATCCGGTCAAAATTGGGTCGATGACGACGGTGTAGGTGTTGCCTTGGACGGGGGGTAAGGCTAGGGAATCTACGGCTCTCTGCGCGGCGCTGCGAACTTGAACATCGAGATCGGTTAAGTCTTCGTAAGCTTTGCGGGAACCAGTGGTTTCGCGGCCTGTTTGTACGGTTTCCCCGCTGCGGGCCGTGGCGGCAAACCGCATTTCCATGTCTGCCCAACCTTGTTCGAGCATGGTGCCTTCGGAGGTTGCGAGGATCATCCGCTGGGTGCTGTCGCCGTAGCGCACGGAGATTGTGGCGATGCGGGGGTCAATGCTGCGGAGGATGGCCGCGTAGCGATCGCACAATTGCTTTTTGTCAATTAGGGGAACCAGACGGGGGTCTGTTCCTGTCAGCGGCAGCAAGCAAATGTCTTGTACTGGGGTAACAGGCGCGAGAATCGTTTCTTCTTCGCCGATCAGTTTGGCCGCGGCGATGGCTTCTTCGATTCTTTCGGCGAGGGTGGAAAGTCGGTTAAAACTTGCAAAGCCCCAGCCACCTTTGTGACAAGCTCTGACTTGGCCGCCAATTGAGACTCCTTCGCTGAGGGTTTCAATTTTTTCGCCCCGCAGCAGGATGTCGGTGCCTTCGGCTTCTTCCAGTCGAATTGCCAGATAATCGACTTGGTTGCGATAGCGTGCCATTAAGTCTGACAGCAGATTTTTCGAGTCGGCGATCGAGGTGGGCATAAGGAAAGCACGGTGTTTAACTTACTTCATTTTGCACTTTTGTCAGGGCGATCGTGCAAAATATCGCCCCAAGCGCGGAGATTGCGACTTATTGGTACGGTTCTGCCAATATCGTTAGTTGATAAATGTGGATATCCTGTGAGTTAGGAGGAAGGTGCAAGAAATTATGCGGGATTTTTTGATCTTGCTGGTGCTTGACTCCTAACTCCTGAACTTTCCTATACATAAATACTTCACCCTTCAGGCCTCCGAAGGTGGGTTTATAACTGTGAATACTTACTTTTTACCGACAATAAGCGAAATTTTAGCCTCCGAAGGCCAAGAAAATGACCTCAGTCTCTTTGATGCTAAGTTGGCGGGAGAAAACAACCGCCATCGGTGTCCTGGAAGCCGTGGGGCTTCTCGGCTGAAAGCTGAACAGGAATGGTACGGGGCGATCGCAGCTTTGAATCAAATGCTTGATCGGCAAAAAGCAGGACAAAAAACAGATGCCGATCGACAATTTGGTCGATCGACAATCCCCAATTCCTGTCAGGGATTAGTTTTGTCGGGCCCGTCTTCCGTTTTGACTGACCCAGCTTTGGCTTCGGGCTTTACCAATTGGATTTTTACCAGTATTCCCGACAACGATGCTGCTTTGTGGTCTTTTCGTGCTAGACAAACTTTAGCTTTACTGCCGGCGGCCCAGGTGCAAACATCACCGCCTGCGGCAGCCCCGGCTTTGGCTTTGGCGAGTGGCGATCCTTTGGCGAACGAGCAGTTTTGTTTGGTTTTAAGTGCTAGTTTTAGCCTGGTGATGGTTTTGGGTGAAAATTCGGCAGGAATTCCGGCTTTTCTATTTTCTTTCGATCCCCAAGTAGTGGCGAAAGCGTGGGAAGTTTTGCGGCGCAGGGTGACTGAAAGCGAATGTTTGCTTGCCAATTCTGACGGCAGCTTCAATTTACCAGTTAGCCAATTAACTAATAATTCTACTAAATTAGACGCGCTGTTCCAGCAGTTTTCGCCTGTTGCTCCAAATTATCAAACAGTGATGCAGTTCAGCCGCCTGCTGTTGAATAATTTGCCGCTTGGGAAAGAGGAAGCAGGCCGGGTAAAGGATGAAAGAATTGATGATGGTTTGAACCAGAGACATCAAAAGTTATCGGCTACGGATATCAACTGCAAATCTCCAATTCCTCTGGCTACTAAAGAGGTGGAATTGCTACAGGCGATCGCCCACGAAGTCCGCACTCCTTTGGCTACTATTCGCACGCTGACTCGATTGCTGCTGAAGCGACCCAAACTCGATGCCGTAGTGGTCAAGCGTTTGGAAATGATTGATGCTGAGTGTACCGCTCAGATCGATCGCTTCAGTTTAATTTTCCGCGCCGTGGAATTGGAAATGTCGCAAGCTAAAAATTCTGGTGTGCAGCTAACAGCAATGTCCCTCGGTGAAGTGCTGCAAAATAGCATTCCCCGCTGGCAAAAACAGGCGAGTGTTCGCAACCACACTTTGGAAGTTATTGTGCCGAAAAAATTGCCTGCGGTAGTCAGCGATCCGACGATGTTGGATCAGGTTTTAACTAATTTGATTGAGAATTTTACTCGAACTTTGCCCTCGGGGAGTCGCATTCAGGTGGAGGTGACGTTGGCGGGCGATCAGTTAAAGTTGCAGTTGGAATCGGAACACATACCTGAAGGTAATGGCGCATCGACTTTTGCAGCTAAGGCGAATGGTCCTTTGCGATCGATCGGGCCTTTGTTGATGGTGCAGCCGGAGACGGGAAGTTTGAGTTTAAATTTGAGTGTGACTAAGAATTTATTTCGGGCTGCTGGCGGGAAGTTGGTAATTCGCCAGCGGCCCCAAAAGGGTGAGGTGATGACGGTATTTTTGCCGTTGCAATAGTCAGTTGTCATATCATTTCCGGTTACACCGGAATGATGTTGACGGTTGACGGTTGACGGTTGACGGTTCACTGTTGACGGTTGACGGTTGACAGTGAACAGTGAACTGGAATTTACTATTCCGATGCTAACGGATTTGATATCAGTTGTTGGTTGTCAGTTGTCGGTTGTCCTATCAATTCCGGTTGAATCGGAATGATTTAACCGCAGAGGACGCAGAGAACGCAGAGGAAGAGAAGAGAGAGATCAATAATATCGCTTAACAACGGACAACTAATCTTTAATCAATTAAAATCTCAATGACAAACTTGGTTCCTTCTCCCAGTGCAGAAATACAACTCAGTTTTCCGCCGTGTTTTTCTTCTACAATTTGACGCGCGATCGCCAGTCCCAACCCAGTCCCTTTGCCCACGTCTTTAGTGGTAAAGAGATGGTCAAAAATCCTATTTTTTACCTCTTCCGACATTCCATTGCCGTTATCGGCGATGGAAATTTTTACAGTTTCACTTTCTACTTTTGTCCGAATAGTGATTTGATTGGGATGGGCTTCAATTTCGGCAAAATTCCGTCCTTGATTGGAGTCTTCTAAGGCATCGATCGCATTCGCCAGCAGATTCATAAATACTTGGTTTAATTGTCCCAAATAACATTTGACTTTGGGAATATTGCCGTACTCTTTAATGATTTTAATTTCAGGATGCTTGTCGCTAGCTTTCAGGCGATGCCGTAAAATCATCAAAGTGCTATTGAGTCCTTCATGGATATTGGCCTCAACTTTATTGGCGGTATCGGCGCGGGAGAAAGTGCGGAGGGAGGTGCTGATGTTTTTGATGCGCTCGCACCCTATTTTCATGGAACTCAACATCTTGGGTAAATCTTCTACTAGATAATCTAAATCTATTTCCTCTGCTTTCTCAATCAATTCTGCTTCCGGTTGAGGAAACTTTTCTTGATAGAGCCGCAAATAATCAATTAAATCTTGGACTCCAGCATTAGCTTCGTTAAGGTTCCCGGCAATAAAACCAACGGGGTTGTTGATTTCATGGGCCACCCCTGCCACCAGATTACCTAATGCTGACATCTTTTCGCTTTGGATCATTTGCATCTGAGTTTGCTGAAGTTCATTCAAAGTCTGCTGCACTTGGTGATAGAGGCGGGCATTCTCTAGAGCGATCGCCGCTTGACTAGAAAGAAAATTCAGCACTAGGAGGCGATCGCGACTAAACACCCCACTGGTTATCCGATTTTCTAGATACAAAATGCCGACCAGATTCCCCTGATTTAGAATTGGCAAACCCAGCAAACTCTCTGGTTGGTGGTGCTCTAAATAATCGTCAATCACAGGCAGATCAGTTTTGAGGCGATCGATGACAACTGCTGCTAGGGTGTTTTTGACATACTGGATGAATTTAACGGGAACGGTGGGATTGTTCTCTAGGGGTTCCGTTTGCAGGCTAATGTGTTCCCCGGTAGCCATCGCCCGCACTTGCCATTGTCGATCTTGGCAGAGCATCAGTGCACAGCGATCGGCTCCAGAGTTTTGTAACATGGTTTGGGTGACAATTTGCAGCAACTCATCGAGGTCGATCGTGCTGGAGATGACTTGGGAGATTTGCAGCAGGGTTGAAAAATCTAGAGCCTGGTTGATGGAGGTGCTTGAGGTACTGTGGGAGATGCTCGAATGAATTGAGTAGGTGGGATTGGTGAGTGTGGATAGAGTTTCTAAAATAGAGACGGGTTGGGCTGCCTGTAATAAGATGGGGCGCAGCAGATCGGGATAACGTTTTTCTAGGTCATCGGTTTTGGCTTTTGCTTTCCAGCGGGCGTAGCAGTAGTAAGCTTGCTGCATATAAACCTGAGCGACTTTTTCTTTGCCCCAGTCGAGGTAGAATTTAGCGGCGAGTTCGTTGGCTAAGGCTTCTTCTTGCAGGTATTCGTTATCTTTGGCGAGGGAGATGGCGCGATCGTAGTATTCCATTCCCTGCGCTAGCTTGTTCAAGATACGGTAGCGTTCTGCTTCGATTAGGCACCACTTATGTTGATTATTCATCGGGGCATAGTGCGCCCATTGTTTCATCTTTTTCTGGTTGCCAGCCACTCGCTTTAAACGATCGCGCCGTTCAGACTCGCTAGCCTGTTGGAATTCTGCTAAACAAGTCAATGAATCATAAAAATAGAAAACAACTAAACCGGGCGATCCAATTCCTCCGTCCTCATACTGTCTAGCTTGTTGAAGGGTTTGGCGAGCCTGGGCAAAGTCGGCAAACAAATATCTGAGCGTGGCTTGATTTGTGTAAGCGAAAAACAGTCCCGTCTTGTCGCTGCTAGCCTGCTGTTGTGCCTCCCTCTGGCTCAGGCAATAAACCTCACCCTCTAGCGCCGTCGCCTCTGCCTCGCCCAATAAATTGAGTGCTGTTTGATGGAAAATTTTGCAGTAAAGCTCACCCTTTTCTTGGTTGATTTTGGCGATAGATTCAGTATAAAATTCTAGCTTTTGACTCACTTCAGACAGATTATGTCCGGCATAGTAAGAGTTGGCACACCAGATCAGTCCCGCCCAAGCCGCATATTCTGTATCGCCTGTTTCTAGTCCGGTTTGATAGCTTTCTAGAAGCGGATCGAGCGTATCTTTGAGGTGGTTTTTCCAATGGAATACAAAATAGTAAATGATGAAAACTACCCTGGATTTAATTTCTTTGGCATCAAATTTATCCAAGAGCTTGAGAGCCAATTCACCAAACTGGTAGCCGGTTTGAATATCTCGCACCACACCACACAAAATTAGCCCATACCAGGCATAGGTGAAAGCAGCCACACTGGTATTGCCATACTTCACAAACAGATTCACCTGGCGAAATACCAGCAGCGGCAGCAAATCTGGGGCGGCAATGTAGGCTGCTGAGAGGGTTTTTGCCAAAATTTGCGTCACCGCCATTTTATCCGGGGCGGTCATCGCTGGTTGGTTTTCTAGGGTTTGGATAGACTTGCCGAGTAGGGCAATTTTAGTTTCGGCTAGACCCAGCAAAACCTGTGGTGTGGTGGGCTGGGCTGGAAACTTGATGCCTAGCTGTTCGACTAGCGACAGAGCCGTTTTGAGCGCGCCTAGGAGCTGCCCCTGCACAATCAACGCCTGAATTTTAATTTCATAGACAGTGACTTGTTCCAGGAGCGATCGCGTCTGAGCCACGACTTGATTGATCGTCTGCTGCATTTGCTCGAAATCCCCGGCCAAATAAGCGGCTAGAGCAAGCTGGTTGGCGATTTCTAAGCTAAGCGAGTATTGACTTTGCCAAGCATCGGAGTTTAATAGCTGCTGGCTAGTGAGCAAATAGTCTACTGCTGCCCGATAGGCTGTTGAGGCGTTAGCTTTTTGACCGGCCTGCAAATTTAGCCGTGCAATCGTCTCTCGCTCAGTCGATTCAATCAGCTTCAGCCCCTTGTTAAGCTGGTTGACGATCGCAAAAAGTTGCTCGTCGTCTCCTGTTGCCGTATTCGCCAGCAGCAGTCTGCCAATTTGCAGGTGAACGCTTTGTTTTTGTGATTCGGGAATCAACGAATAAGCAGCTTGCTGGATGCGATCGTGTAAAAATTTATAGGGAACTTCAATATGACGATAACGATTTGTCTCGTGTGATTCATTCGATTGAAAAAATTTGTAAGTTTCACTAATAGGCAAAATCAACGCTTCTTGTAATGCTCTCCATAAAGCCACTGCTGTTTCTATTTCTGACTGTTCAGAGACGATCGCCAAAGTCGCCAAATCAAATTGATTGCCAATACAAGCCGCTAGTTTGAGAACATCTTGCGTGTCTTCTGGCAATTTTTGCAACTGCAACGCCATAAACTCAACGATATCATCCGTCAGTGCTAATGATTTTACTTTGGCAATGTCGCAGTGCCAATTGCCCCCATCCCAGTCAAACTGAATCAGCCCATCATGGTGCAGCATTTTCAGGAATTGCGCGCTAAAAAATGGATTGCCTTTGGTTTTTTGATAAATTAGTTGAGTTAATGGTAGCGCGATTTCTGGCGAACAGCTAAGCGTATCGGCAACGAGTTGATTTAAACTCGTTTCACTCAGTGCGGCTAATGTAATCGTTTTGATTGCAGCTTGTGCTTTCCCAATCTCCTCTAGCGCCAACATCAAAGGATGAGCGGCAGAAACTTCATTGTCGCGATAAGCTCCAATTAATAATAGATATCTGCCGTCTGACTCGCTCATCAACAACTGCATCAATTTCAAGGATGCCGAATCAGCCCACTGCAAATCATCTAGGAAAATTACTAAGGGATGTTCTTTTGTGGTGAATACTTGGAGGAATTTTTGAAACAGTAAATTAAAGCGGTTCTGTGCCGCCGTCCCAGACAGTTCTGTTGCGGGTGGCTGTTGAGAGATAATTTGCTCTAGTTCAGGAATTACCTCAATAATTACTTGCGCGCTGTCACCAAGCGCAGCTAAAATTTTGGTTTTCCAAGCTGCTAATTGAACCTCGCTTTCACTCAGCAATTGACCCATTAATTCTCGAAATGCTTGCACAAAAGCTGAGAATGGAATATTGCGATTAAATTGGTCAAATTTGCCTTTGATGAAGTAGCCGCGCTGGCGAACAATTGGTTTGTGAACTTCGTTAACAATGGCAGTTTTGCCAATGCCTGAAAAACCCGCCACCAGCATTAACTCGCGCTTTCCCTCGTTCCCAGGAAGAGTCTCGGAACCAGAGATGCGATCGAACGCTGCCAATAATTGGGCAACTTCGACTTCTCTACCGTAGAGTTTCTCTGGTATGATGAACCGATCGCACACATCCCGCCGCGCGATCGCAAAAGTTTTTATTTTACCACTTTCTTTTAGTTGACGCAAACAAAATTCTAAATCAAATTTCAGCCCCAAAGCACTCTGATAACGGTCTTCGGCATTCTTCGCCATCAATTTCATCACGATGTCGCACAGAACTTGAGGAATTTCTCCCCTTTTTTTTTCGCCAAGCAGCGGGGGTTGTTTGGCAATATGAGAGTGTACCAATTCCATCGGATCGTTAGATTGAAACGGCAACTCTCCCGTCAGCAACTCGTAAAAGGTGACACCGAGAGAGTAAAAATCCGTCCGGTAGTCAATCCCGCGATTCATCCTTCCCGTTTGTTCGGGAGACAAATAGCCTAGTGTCCCTTCGAGCACGTTGGGACTCATCAGAGTTTGAGTTTCTCGCGGCAGCAAAGATGCAATACTAAAGTCAATGAGCTTGATTTGTTTAGTCTCAGGATTAATCAGAATGTTGGCCGGTTTAATGTCTTTGTGAATGATGCGGTGGCGGTAAAGTATATCTAATGTATTGCTTAGGTCGATCGCAATGTGGAAAAAATCAACCAGAGATTGCACCGTTTTTCCTTTCCCAGTCCATTCCTTCAGAGAAATGCCCCCGAAGTCTTCCACAATCAGCGCATAGCCGTTGCGGTAGGGTTCCAAGCTGTAGGTTTGGATGATTCCGGGCAAATTCAGGTTTTTGGCGATCGTGTATTGATTGCGAAAATGCACGAGTTCGCTGAAGCTGGGATACTCGTTCCGCAAGACTTTGATGGCGACAGGTTTTTGGTCGCAGAGGCGAGTTCCGCGATAAACTAGGGTGCGAGTGCCTGAGTAAACTCGATCGAGAATTTGATACCCAGTTAGTTCTATCATAGCAATAATTATTTTTTTATAAAAATATTTGGTCTTACTATTATAATCTAGTGCAAATAAGATTCTAGCTTCGTATTAATACTTAAAAATATAACAAATTTCGCAGCCCGCGAACAGCTAACCGTTAACGGTTAAGTAAATTCACTTAACCGTTAACAGTTAACCGAATTCACTTAACCGAATTCATTCTGGCTTTCAAGGCATCTCGCGCTTGTTCTCGATCGTCAAAATGGACTTTTTCGGTGCCCAAAATTTGATAATCTTCGTGTCCTTTCCCTGCAATCAGCACACCATCTCCCGGTTTAGCGTCCATAATAGCAGTGCGAATTGCAGCGGCTCGATCGCACATCACGATCGGCTTTACTGTGGCGGGAATTCCTGCTAAAACATCCTCCAAAATGCGATCGGGATTTTCCGTGCGCGGATTGTCGGAAGTAACAACAGCTAAATCGGCTAATTCTGCAACGACTTTACCCATGATCGGGCGCTTAGTGCGATCGCGATCGCCACCGCAGCCAAACACACAAATCATCTGACCCGGAATAAACGGCCGCGACGCCTTCAACAAGTTCTCCAAACTGTCTGGAGTGTGCGCGTAATCGACAATGACGCTAATATCTTGGTCGGGACTAATCTGCACCCGTTCCATCCGTCCCGGTACTCCCGAAAACTGAGATAATTTCTCCACAATTGCGGACAAATCTAAACCCAATTCCAAAACAGCACCGACAGCCGCCAACATATTTGATAAATTGAACTGACCGACTAAAGGCAAAGAAAAAGCAGTTTCGCCCTTGGGAGTGTGCAGCATTCCCTTAACTCCATTGGGCTGATATTGCAAATCAAAAGCATACAAATCGGCCGTTTTCAGAACAGTGCTGTAACTCCAAACTCGGTCAGAATTTAAACTTTTAACTATCCGCTGCCCGTAGGGGTCGTCAATATTAATAACAGCGCGATTTTTGAGGTAATCCGAACCAAATAAAAGCGATTTTGCCTCAAAATAATCCTCCATATCGCGGTGATAATCGAGATGGTCTTGAGTCAAATTTGTAAAGACAGCAACTTCAAAACTACAGCCCAAAACTCGCTGCTGTGCTAAAGCGTGGGAACTGACTTCCATCACGCCGTGTTTGCATCCGGCTGCTACAGCTTCTGCTAATTGCTTTTGCAGGTCAACCGCAAAAGGTGTGGTGTAAAGTGCAGTTTGTTGGAATCCCGGCCAGCGAGTATAAAGCGTACCGAAAATCGCCGTCGGCAACTGCATTTCATTGAGCAAAAATTCGATTAAATGAGTTGTGGTAGTTTTGCCGTTAGTCCCGGTAACGCCGACAAGTTTTAATTGGCTAGCTGGATTGCCGTAAAATGCGGTTGCTATTTGACCGCAAACTTGAGCCATATCGGCTGCTGCGATGACGCAACTACCCCCGTCTTCGGAAGGTGTTTTCTCGGCTGCTTGGGTGGAAATTATGGCGGCAACTGCACCGCTGGCGATCGCACTTTGCCAAAAATCTCCCCCATCTACCCGAGTTCCCGGCATTCCCAAAAACAAATCGCCCGCCTGACAAGCGTGGGAATTAGTGGATAAACCCTTGACTTCGGCATTGAGGGCGGGATGTTGGGCGTCAAAGGAAATGCTGGGAACTGCTGCTAATAATTCTCTCAATTTCATCTGAAAAACTCCTCACTTGGATGTCTTGAATATGACTGGCGGAACACATTGTTTGAGTCACTATCTACAAGCTTTTGCTGTTCGCGATGCAAACTCTACGGGTTTTTCTGTGCGCGGTGCACAGCCTACAAGCCTAAAATAAGGTGCAGCGCAGCCCGCTGCCCGGATTAATACCTGAGTTTTTGCGTAAATCGTATTATTGTGACCGATCACTTTGCAAATATTTCTGTAACATTTGCTCCAATTGGGCGACACTACAGCGGGGAGAAGGACGGGGTAACAGTTCTTCAGCGGAGAATGCAGCCTCGCCAACAGAATTTTTTGGCTGGGGCTGCACTTTAAACAAAACTGGAACTTCGTACTGATAAGCTTCAAACCAATCGTCGCGTTCAGTAATATTTCTGATTTCGAGTTGAAACTTGAGGCTTTCAATCAGTTCTAGTTTTTCTTGCAACCCTTCGCACAAGTGGCATCCGGGTTTGCTGTACAAAATCAATCGCATCATAACAGTAAGATTAAACTAGATCTTAAATTATCGAACGTGCGATCGCAAGTTGGCGAACCCAACGCGAGTAAGACGCAACTCACGGCTTTATTGGTCGCAATGCGCGATCGAAGTTATCTTAGCATTGGCGGCGAACAGATTGCCGCGCTTGACAATTAAAACACTACAACCCCATCCCTCTCTTTCTTCTCTTCCTCTGTACTCTCTGCGCCTCTGCGGTGAAAAAATAAATCTAGTTCACAAATGAAAGAGTTAAATTTATTCACACCACCTAATTGTCTAATAATACTTGACTAATAAATCAATTTTGAGTATAGTATATAAATAGCCCTACAGCAAGGAGGCAGTATGGACTGCACCGAATACGCCGAAGCCAAGCGAAAAGCCGCTAAGAAAATTAGCGCCGACATTCGAGAACGCTGGAACAATCGCATCGTCACGCGAGGATTGCACTTGATGGGTGAAGCGGGGGCCGTGCAGTATTTATCTGATTATGGGCGCGGCATCGGTACGGCCAAAGTTATCGGTTTTGCACTGTGTGCGGAGTCGGAAGGATACCCGGAAATGGCGATCGGCTTTTGGAAAAGAGCGTTTGAATTGGAAATCGGAGAAAAGGCGATCGCACTCAATACTCCAAACAATTCTACCGCCGATTTTGCCCCTGCTAAAAAATCAACTTCCGCCCCAATAATAGAAACTTCCAACAATCCCATTGTTGCCGAATTGCCGCATTTGCAGCCGGGAAGGATTGTGACAATGCAGCCGGTGGACGCGCCGAGTGAACGTTCTTACTATATCGAAAATCCCGATTATTGGGGACAGCCAAAACGCGACGGCAATCGAGTAGTGGTCATTGCGACGCAAGATAAAGTATACTACCAATCGCGATCGACTAACCTGCGGCAGCAGGCATCGGTTGAGATCGATCGCACTTTAATCGACACAGCCGCTAAAATTGGCACCTTTGTTTTAGACGGGGAACTATATTACAAAAGCTGTACGGGCAGCGAACACCGCACCGGCGCGCAAGCTGCTACAGTTAATATTGAAAGCGGTTTTGCGACAACCCAGCCCAACGCAATTTATGCCATTTTTAAAAGTTTGTTTTTCAAAGGCAATGATTTAACTACCGTGGCAGAATCCGAACGAATTGCAGCGGGAGTTGAAGTTGGCGAAATGCTGGCGAATTTATCCCCAGGCTTTGAAGTTGTACCGACATTTCGCACCACCGCCGAAAAAATCGTCCTGGCAAATCAGCAGGAATCTGAAAATAAAGAAGGCGAAGTTTGGGTGTTGCACACCTGTCACTATGTCGGCGGCAAAGATGTTAAGAAATATCCGATGGTGAGGACTAAATACTGTCAAGAACACGATTTGTTTATTGTGGGTTTGACGGCGACAAAAGTGGCGGGGCGACCGTTTAGCGCGGTCAAAGTAGCCCAAGAAATTGATGGCAAATTAGTCCCTGTAGGAAGCGTGGGAACCGGGTTTAGCGGGGAGGAAATGCAGGAAATTGCCCGACTCTACGAGGCGAACCCCAAAAATGTCAAAATTAAAGTGCGATCGCAGGGTTTGACGGAAAGTGGCAAATTATGGCACGCACGATTTCTGGAGTTTTGTTAAATCTGTAGGGAAACGGCAGTGCCGTTTCCTTCCCAGAATATTTGAGTTCCAACACATAGTATCAGATAAAATCAGCGGAGTAAAAATCAATGGTTATCAGCAAAAACAATTTCTACATTTCTCCAGAAGAGTACCTAGAAGGCGAGCGAGTAAGCCCTATCAAACACGAATACAGACGCGGATACGTTTATGCAATGACAGGGGCAAAAAAGCCTCACATTATTATTGCGAGTAATTTAGTTCGGCTGCTGGGAAATCATCTTCTGAATACGCCATGCTTAGTTTTATCGTCAGATATAAAAGTCCGACTGGAAGAGGCAAATTGCTATTACTATCCTGATGTAGCGGTGACTTGCGACGAAAGGGATACCTCAACTACTGAAGATTTCATTTTATATCCATCTTTAGTTGTTGAAGTATTGTCGCCCTCAACAGCAGCTTTTGACAGAGGCGATAAATTTGCCGATTACCAAACTTCTCCGATTTTGCAGGAATACGTGCTCATCACTCAATCTGAGATTAAAATAGAGTGTTTTCGACTCAATGCTGAGGGAAATTGGGTTTCTCAGACTTACCGACAAGGAGAGGAATTAGAGTTAATGAGTATAGATTTTCGCTGCCCGATCGCACAAGTTTATCAAAAAGTCCCCGGCATTGTATTGTAATGTATGAAACAAAATTTTTAGTAGTAATCTCCTCTCGTCTGTACTTTGACAAAAACCTTAAACCTAGTTCTTAGTAAAGACTTTAGTTTTTCTGCCGAAGCTAAAGGATGGCTGAAGTCCTCACTACGAACCGATGAGGACTGAAGTCCTCACTACTAACCCAAAAGATAATTTACTAGGCACACAGGCAACAAATTGAAGCAAAAGGATAAGAAATAAGTTCGCCATGTTGTACTCCTACTCGATGCAGGGTTTATCAGTAAGCCCTATTGATTTTACTGGGTTGTAGCCCAACATTCGGTAATAGAACCCCTGCTGGGTAAGGAGTTCGGCGTGAGTGCCAGACTCCTTAATCTCGCCCTCTTGCATCACAAAAATCCGATCGCAGTCTACGGCTGTTTCGAGTCGGTGCGTGACCAAGATGATAGTTCTTTTGCGCCGCAGACGTTGCAGAGTCTCTAGTACCCACTGCTCGTGCTTCAAGTCCAGCGCATTCGTGGGTTCGTCTAGGATGAGTATGGGAGCCTCAGTGACGAGCGCCCGCGCAATAGCTAGGCGCTGCCGCTGTCCGCCCGAGAGGTTTTGACCGCCCTCAGCGATTAAAGTATCGTACTGCTCCGGCAAGGTTTCGATGAACTCGGCTGCCCCGGCTTCGATCGCCGCTTCCCGAATATCGGAGATCAGAGCGTCCGGGCGGCCGTAGGCGATATTCTCTGCGATCGTTCCGGGGAAAAGTGGGCTGCCTTGCGAGACGATCGCCATGTGTTTGCGGACATCGGCAATTTTAAGGGTGCGGAGGTCAAAGCCGTCGAGAAGAACGCTGCCCGATGTCGGGTCATAGAAGCGCGGCAAAAGATTGAGCAGCGTACTCTTTCCGGTTCCGCTAGGGCCCAAAAACGCCACCATCTGACCAGGCTCGATACTAGCGCTGATGTTCCGTAAAACTGCTTGCCCAGCGTTGTACTCGAAGCTCACGTCGGCAAGTGCTAGTGTGCGGGGATAAACGGGAAGCGATCGCGCATCAGGCTCATCTTTTATGGCAGGCGGCTCGTCAATGACCGCAAAGACGCGATCGCATGAAGCTACAAACGTCTGGATCTTAGTAGTGAACCCCAACACCCAACCTATCGGGTCCCAGAACTGCCCCAGGTACGCCATGAATACTAGCAAATCGCCGATGCTCACGCCGTTCGGCACTGGACGCAAGAACTGGTCGCGATAAACTAGGTATCCGCCGTAGCCTAAGATTACCCCGCTTCCCAGGGCGAAGACTACCTGAACCGCTAGCGGATAGAGGTTCTCTTGCCAATTGAGCCGCATGGATGCCTTGACGCTGCGTTCGACCATCTGCCCGAAGCGCCGCGACTCCGTTGCTTCTCGACCGAAGGATTGGATTAGCCCGATCGACTCTATAGCTTGCTGCATGGTTGAGGTCATCACCGCATCGGTCTGCTTCGATTCGAGGGCTCGACTTCTAATCCTTCCCTCGAAGTACCAATTCGCCAGTATTAGAAGCGGAGTAAACGAAAGCGCAAACACGGTGAGAAGGACGTGGCGCGACAGCATGATCCAGACCATCGCCGTCAGCGTCACCGATGCGGCGGTGGAGCCGATGAGCGTATCGATCACCCCCCAGGGGCCGAGGCTGTCGTAGCTCAACCGATAGATTGCGTCACCCTGCGATCGGGAGCCGTGCCAACCAAGACTCAGCGCCTGCATTTTGTCGTAGAGTTCGGTACGAACGCGCAAGGTTCCGTTGTACTGGATGCGGTAGTTCAACATCCTGCGGAGCATGAAAACGGTCTCGCTCAGGATTCTGATAATCATCGCGACGAACGCCATTCCGAAAATTCGGTTCAGCGTGCTTTCACCGAACGGAGCAAGAAACAGCGTATGAATCCAGTTGGATTTCGGAGTTGGTGACAAAACCGTATCGACTAGAATCGCTATCGGCCAGGCGTTGAGAAGGTTGAAAAGCACCGATCCTCCGATCAAAAGCAAGAGCGTGACGATCAGCCATAAGTCTTTGCGGAAGTAGGAAATAGAGCGCAGGACGATCGGCACCAACCAATGTTGGTTAATTAACGGCATCACCATTTTTGGTGAATTCTTCTGGCTCTTTAAACGTGCTTTGAATGGAAAATTCATAGATGTGCTCACTGTCTATAAGTAAGACAATGCACCAATTAGGAAGTTTCACCCCAGTCAGAGAAGCCAGAAATTAACTTTGGGTTTTATCGCCTGTTGTCAAGCAGGGCAGATGGAATGTGAGATTATTCGACTGATGCCCGATTTAAATAGAGTTTCGCTGTTTAAGGGTAGCTAGATAGAAAGCGAGAGCGCGCGTGCTTCCTGGTGTGATGCAAAGCGCGTTGCTTTCCCGAAAACGGTTGCAAAGTTGAGATTTTCTCAACTGTTCTAGCGGAACTTCCCCCTGTGGTCGATCGCATCGAGCGCAAAAACCCCATCAGTCGGGCAATAGGGCTAACACCCTCGCCCATAGATGACTACAATATTAGGAAACCTTCAGTAAATCCAAAGTTCTCTGCGTTGCTAAGACGACTGCATCGTCAGCTTGTCGAAACTAACTGAAACCCGACGCAATTTAGGCTAGACTCGGTTTTTAGCGATTGTCGATAAGTTTGTTATTAACGTCCGAAAACTTTAAAGTGGAAAACTCTCAGAAGTACATTTTGTTGAAGCTTTCCCTTTTGCTAGAGTGGATGACTTAACTGGAACAACCAGCGACCCTGAATCAGAAGCATTCAACCACTCCTCATCCTCGAACAACGACGGCGGACGGTAATCGTTGACACATATCCCTTTCTAAGTAATAAGCTAACACACATAAAAACAGGTGTGCAAGCACTACCATTTGTTGTATCGTTAGCAACAACACCCACAGCATCACTGATAAGGGAAACACCACCCACACAACCAACACAGGAAACTGCATTGTCAAGTGCAACACCACCTGGGCCGGAAGCATTAGCACCAGAACCACTTTCCATTCAATCAAAGGAGCCTAGCCTAATGAGCAAGCTGCAAGCACCGGATAAAGAAGCGATAATTAGGTTTACGGTAGATATGTCCGAATAACCGCACCGTAAACTGTACCGCAAACTGTCGATGTTGGCAGCCAGGAGAGGGCGCAATAAAGTGAACCAGAGTGCGGGTGGGTAGTGCCAAAAATGTAATGATAGGAAAGTGGAGTTTCTTGTTGGTGTTTTCTAATGATGCCTGGTTGCCCAACCTGTGCGTCATGCCAAACGGTCAATCGATTTTAGATTTTAGATTTTAGATTGAAGCATTGAAGCATTGAAGCATTGACCCCACGGATAAATTCGGGGGGCAAGTTTCATCGGATAGAAGGTTTTTATTTATGGACGGATGAATCCGGGGGCTTGTATCCTGGATGCTGTCGGTCAAAAATGCTCGCATCCACAACGCTAAACAACGGTTTAAATGCCATAAATGTGGGCGACAGTTTGCCGGGACCACCCGCAGAAAAAAGTAATTGATTCAGCTTGCGCGTGAACTGATTGATAGATTGTTGCTAGAACGGATTTCCCTAGCTGGAATTGCTCGTGCCACGCAGGTGTCTGAGCAGTGGTTGCTTTCGCTACCTCAATCAGAAATATGCTCTGGTGTCTGGCAAAGTTCAGGTGGTACAAAAAAAAAGGGTAGACTAACGATGCAATGTGACGAACTGTGGTCGTTCGTGGACAACTTGGGCAATAAACAATGGGTGTGGCTCGCCATTGATGCAGACAAAGACTGAAATTGTGGGTGTCTACATTGGCACACGTAACTCCGTCACTGCTGGTGGGTTGTGGAATTCCTTACCCCCCACTTTATCGCCAATGCGCCGTTGCCTACACCGATTTTTGGGCAGCTTACGCCGGAGTGCTACCGGGAGCAAACGACATCGAGCAGTCGGCAAGGAAACGGGCTCTCACCACTTACATTGAACGATTCAAGAACACCCTTAGACAACGTGTGTCTCGGTTAGTGCAAAAAACCTTATCCTTTTCTAAGTCCTGGGAAAATTACATTGGTGCCATTTGGTATTTCATCCCTCACTACAACACATCATTACTTGTTTAGCACTACCTAAAAAACAATGATTAAAATCTTACACCTTTCAGATATTCACATGGGAAGCGGCTTTTCCCACGGCCGGATTAATCCCGAAACTGGTTTAAATACACGCTTGGAAGACTTCGCGGCGACGCTGAGCAAATGTATGGACAGAGCAATTTCTGAACCCGTAGATTTAGTCATATTCGGTGGCGATGCTTTCCCGGATTCGACGCCTCCACCGTTTGTAAAAGAAGCTTTTGCTCGCCAATTCAGCCGCTTGGTGGACGCGCAAATTCCGACGGTTTTGCTAATAGGAAATCACGACCAACATTCTCAGGGACAGGGTGGCGCGAGTTTGGGTATTTACCGGACTTTGGGGATACCTAAGTTTATTGTAGGCGATCGCCTGGACACTCACCTGATTCAAACTCGCAGCGGGCCCGTACAGGTGGTAACATTACCTTGGTTGACTCGATCGACCTTAATGACACGTTCCGAGACTGAAAACCTGTCTATGGGCGATGTTAACCAATTGTTAACCGAAAAACTGACGATCGCAATGGAAGGCGAAATTCGCCGCCTCAATCCCGACATACCAACTGTACTTTTAGCCCATTTAATGGCAGATAAAGCAAGTCTGGGTGCAGAGCGTTTTTTAGCAGTTGGAAAAGGTTTTAACATTCCCGTTTCCATGCTAACTCGCCCTTGTTTTGATTATGTTGCTCTCGGCCATGTACACAAACACCAAAATCTCAATGCTTCTAATAATCCGCCCGTAATCTATCCTGGAAGTATCGAACGAGTGGATTTTAGTGAAGAGAAAGAAGATAAAGGTTTTGTGTTAGTTAATTTGGAACGGGGAAAAGCTGAGTGGGAATTTTGCACTTTGCCAGTGCGGGTATTTCAGACTATTAAAGTGAATGTTTCTGAATCGGACAACCCGCAAGCCGAGTTAGTTAAAGCTATTGGCAAGAAAGAGATACAAGACGCGGTGGTGAGATTAATTTACCAATTGCGATCGGAACAATTAGATATCATTGATAACGCAGAATTGCACGCACTTCTCGGCGCAGCCCACAGCTACACAATTCAACCGGAATTAGTCAGTCAGTTAGCGAGGCCGCGGTTGCCCGAATTGAATGCTAATAATAGTATAGAACCGTTAGAAGCTTTGAAAACTTATCTGGCAAGTCGGGAAGATTTGAAAGATGTTGCTGAGAGTATGTTAGATGCCGCGCAGGGTTTGTTGGGTGGTGTGGAGGAAGTTTTGGTGGAATTTTAGGTCAAGAATCGCGCATCTAATTACAGGATGATTTTGCTGCCAAATATTGTAGGGTGGGTATCTTGCCCGCCCTAAATATACAATTTAACTCCCAAAAACTTCCCCGACAGCCAACCGAGTTCCATTCGCAAAATCCATCCCAGACTGCACCTTTTTCCCCGCTAACTGCACCTCCCGCAATAATAATAAACCATCGCCAGTTTGGACGATCGCCCCCAAGCCCTTCACAACCTTGACAACTGCCCCATTTTCCCCCGACAACTCGCCTAAAACAGGCCATTCGCGTTCCAAAACTCTCAAATCGGCTGGCATTTGCAGCCAATATTCCGGCCCGACGGGCACTGTCGCAATCACCTTCAAAGAATTGCCCCGAAAAGTCGTCGTGCAATCCGGGAAAAAGCCCCTAACTTGATTGTGAAGGTCGATCGCACTTTTCGACCAATCCAGCACATAATCCGCACTCTTAATCATCGGCGCATAAGTCGCCTCAGCATCATCTTGAACAACAGCTTTAACTTCGCCATCCCTCAATTTCACCAAAGTTTCCACCAACAAATCGGCCCCAAGTTCCGCCAACCTGTCACCCAAAGAATCAACATTATCCAACAGCGTAATACCCGCAAAAGCCTTCAACAGCATCCCGCCAGTATCCATACCAGCATCCATCAGCATAGTAGTAATTCCGGTCGCCTTTTCCCCGTCATAAAGACAGCGCTGAATCGGCGCGGCACCGCGATACTTCGGCAAAATTGAACCGTGGACGTTAACGCAAGCCAAATTAGGAATATCCAGTATTTCTTGAGAAAGAATCTGGCCGTAAGCTACCACCACGAAAATATCAGCTTCCGCTTCCCGCAAGTGGGCAATTGTTTCAGAATCTTTCTTGATTCGCTGCGGCTGCCAAACCGGGAGATGGTGATTTAAAGCCGCCATTTTTACAGGTGAAGGCATCAATTGATTGCCTCTTCCCCGACGTTTATCTGGTTGAGTCACCACAGCCACTACCTCGAATTCGGGATGACTTAGCAGACTGGATAAAGTAGGAACAGCAAATTCCGGAGTGCCAAAAAAGACAATTTTCATAGATTTTTAGTTATTAAGCAATTATTAGTCATCCGTCATCACTTATAGCCTGTAGGCGTGAATTAACTATGAGTCCTCTCGATACTGTCTGGAACTGTCAAAACAAGAAATCTAAGCATCCAGCGGGTTTCTAGCTCCCCATGCGCCCAGGACTCCAATAATCGTAGTTTCCTCCTAGATTATACACTTCGACAATAGTTCCGAGTTGTGCGATCGACAAAAAAGCTCTCGATTCCTACTTAGGTGCAGCCCGACTCAAAGGCTCCAAAGCAATCGGTTTGATAGATGCAACAACCTTTCCCTCCATTTTTTTCAAGTTAACTCTAACTGTTCTACATTAGGAATTTTCATCGAATCTACCTTTATTACTGCTAATCTCAATCTTATCAGATCTCGCCGAACCTGGAAAAACTGTCGAATCTCTTGGTTAAACTCAGCCGCAGCTTATTTGCCAACAGCGCAGAACAAAAAATATTCAGGCTATTATCAATCCCCAACCTTTTAATCCTGCCATCTTGTGGGGGCAACCAAAATCAATAGAAAACCCATTGATCCTCGCAATTTCTGTCTTTTGGTAAGCGGAATTTGTAGATATACTGGCATGATAATTCCAGCGGGGAAAACATTCCTTATATCAAGCAGGACATTACTACTGTCTCGACTTTTCCTCAATTTTCGCCGCCTCCACACTGTTAACAATACCGCAACTCGTCAAACTAATCTTAGATATGTGCGCCGCCCCCGGAGGAAAAAGTATATTTGCTTGGAAAACCTTAAACCCAGAATTGGTGTTGTGCAAGGAAGTCATAGGCAAACCCATGGGAATGCTTATCTCGAATTTAAAACGCTGCCAAATTCAACCATCCCTCGCCACTAACGTCGATTCAAAAATACTTGCCGAAAAGATGTCACAAACGGCTAATTTAGTAATAGTAGATGCTGCTTGTACTGGTCAGTCACTCTTAGCAAAAGGAGACAAAGCACCCGGAGGCTTTCATCATGTCACCATCAACAGCAATGCCAACCGCCAAAAAAGAATTTTAGCCAATTCTGCTAAAATTGTAGTACCCCAAGGTTATCTTGCATACATGACCTGCACTTATTGAACCGCAGAAAAGGAACAAGTCAGCGAATGGCTGTTAAGCAAATTTCCCGAATTTCAGCCTGTCACAGTTCCTCATTTAGCAAAACATCGATCGCACCTGACAGCAATTCCTTGCTATCGGATGTGGCCGCAGGATAAACTAGGAACAGGAGTTTTCACCGTTTTGTTTCAAAACACCTCGAATGGATAGAGCAATCAGCTACTACCAGATTTGCTAGATTGAGCTCGTTTTATGTACCTCTAACTATCCGCCTCCATCCGCGCTCATCGGCGCTTAAACAAATATTCTTCCCTGAATGTAACTAAAAAATGATTCTATCCCAATTATTCCCAGCAATTAAAAGACCAATACAACTAGCTGTCTGCATTTTACTTACCTTAAATCTGCTAATATTAAGCGGCTGTCAAAACACCACAACACCCGCGTCCAAAAACGCCGAACCAATAAAAATTACACTGTGGCACGGCATTAATCCCCCGCCCAATCGCGACGTATTTAAAACTCTCATAGACAAATTCAACAAAACACATCCCAACATCCAAGTAGAACCAATTTACATCGGTCAGCCCGACCAACAACTACCAAAAATACTAACAGCAATCGTTGGAAATGCACCGCCGGATTTGCTTTGGAATGCTGCCACAATTTCAGGAAAACTAGCAGAACTAAACGCAATTGAACCATTAGAAAACTGGCTCGACAAATCGCCCCGGAAAGCCGAAATCTACCCGGCACTCTTCGAGTCAATGGAACTCGGCGGACACACTTGGTCAGTTCCCCTGGCGACAAACAACGTCGCCATCTTTTACCGTCCCAGCTTATTTGCAGCAGCAGGAATCAAAAAATTGCCGCAGAATTGGGCGCAATTAAAGCAAACAGCCCGATCGCTCACGCAAGACACCGACGGAGACGGCCGCACCGACCAACACGGCATAGTGCTCCCCCTAGGCAAAGGAGAATGGACAGTATTTACCTGGCTGCCATTCATGTTCAGCGCAGGCGGCGAACTCAAAGCCAAAACACCTCAAAGTCCTGTACCCCAAATAGATAATCCCGGTTCTCGCGCCGCCTTAGAATTGTGGGACGACTTGTTAAAAGAAGGTTCAGCAATATTGTCAGCACCCGAACGCGGTTACGAACTCGACAACTTCATCGCCGGGAAAGTCGCCATGCAAATCACCGGGCCGTGGACGCTAGCACAGTTGCAGCAAAGCGCGATCGACTACGGAGCAATGCCTTTACCGATTCTCAAACGCCCCGCAGCCGTCGTAGGGGGTGAAAACCTATTTTTAATGAAAACCTCGCCAGAACGAGAGCGAGCCGCCCTAGTATTCTTAGAATACGTTATAGGTGAAGAATTCCAAACAGCATGGGCATTGGGAACAGGTTACTTGCCCATTAACTTAAAATCGAGACAGAGCCAAGCTTATCAAAGCTTTGTGGAAAAAAACCCTGTTTTGCAAGTATTTTTAGAGCAAATGAACTCAGCCAGAGCGCGACCCATTATATCAGGTTACTCCCGCCTATCAGAAAACCTCGGTCGCGCTATAGAGGCAACCCTTCTGGGCCGCAACCCCCAAGATGCCCTTAAAGAATCTCAAGAGCGTTTGACACTAACCCTAGATATGGCTACAGCTATAGGGAAATAGATCAGAAAAAATATTTTTATTAGCTGTAAAATATCCGCTTTCACTGTATTCGAGCGAAAGACTGGAAGACTCGATTGATTGGTTGAAAATCTAGTGAAAATCACTACCGCCTGCACTTCTAATCAGAAACCGTGTTGCTTGCCATAAACTGACCTAAAAGCAGAGATTTTACGTGGCTATTATTGGTATTTTAGGTATTATTGAGCATGATGCAAGATGTTAGGGTGAATATAGTTACGATCGCCCGACACAAAAAGACACCCGCTGTCGGTCGGTAATAAATTTTCAACAAAAACCAAAAATTTACAAACCAATTGCTTAGCCATTAGAGATATATTTACAAAAAAGCGATACTCTCGAAATTCATGGGCAGATGTGATCCAACAAAAAAACCGAACCCTCAACGGCACCACAAAAAGTTAGCTCAAACGCTTCTCCCACTACTTACCACCCATTACCTACCATCACCTAATAGAAACATTTTCTCTACCCTCTGCCTGTCCCATGCCACCTACTGAGACCCCAACAACCGTCCACCTTTTCCCCAAACGACCATGCAGACAAAGTTCCTTAATGCAATCAAAGGACATTCCTGGCGGTACTTCCTCGCAGTAGGCGCGATCGCCTTGGTCTACTATGGGGCGTCGCAATTCGCAATTTCCACCCTCACCCTCAGTTCAGAAATTTACCCGATGTGGCCAGCAGCAGGAATTGCCCAAGTCGCCCTGCTGCTGTTTGGGCGACAACTGTGGCCGGGAATCGCGATCGGAGGCTTCCTGTTCAGCATGAGCGTACCGTCGGCCAACATCGGCACGGCATTGATCTCGGCCGGCGCCAGAACCCTGCAAGCGTGGACAGGAACTTATCTGCTACAGCGCATTAACTTTAGCGCCAAGCTCGATCGGCTCAAAGACGTTTTAGGAATAGTCGGACTAGCAGCCTTGGGATCTACCCTGATCAACTCCACCATCGGCAGCATCCTCGTATGCCTGACCAGTTTATCTAGCTGGAGCAATTTTGGCACGATTTGGGGGAGTTGGTGGGTGGGAGACGCTATGGGAATTTTGCTCGTCGCCCCGCTGCTGCTGACGTGCCAACAATTGCCCAAAATCCCCACCCATCGCAAACAGATAGCTGAACGAGCGATTTGGCTGCTGCTGCTACTAGCAGTCGGCTGGCTCGTCTTTTGCTCCCGCACCCGCGCCGCCTACGCGCGCTATCCCCTCGAATACTTACCATTTCCCCTAGTAGTTTGGGCTGCCTTTCGATTCGGTCAGCGCTACACGGCTCTCTCCAACCTCATCCTCTGCGGCTTCGCCATCTGGGGCATAGCCCGAAGCAGCGGCCCCTTTTTCAAACACGCCAGTAGCATCCCCCAAGCACTGTTATCCCTGCAAGCCTTCATCGCCGTCATAGCCGTCACCGGCTTAGTCTTAGCCGCCACCGTCGCGGAACGCCACCAAGCAGAAGCCTCCCTGCGCGCCAGCGAAGCCAGCCTCGCCAACGCCCAGCGCATCGCCCAACTAGGCAACTGGGACTTAGACCGCAACGCCCAGCAATTGCGGTGGTCAGAGGAAATTTACCGCATCCTGGGACAGCAACCGGGAAGTTTTGAACCCAGCCTGGAAGCCTTCTTGGAATACGTGCACCCTGAAGACAGAGAATTAGTCAAAACCTCGATCGAAGCCGCTTTATTTCAGCAACAGCCTTACAGCATCGACTACAGGCTCATACTCCCCGACGGCAGCAACCGCACAGTCTACGAACAAGCCGCCGTCACCTCCCTCTACATCACCAGCACCGTCCAAGACATCACAGACAGAAAGCAAGCCGAAGCCGCCCTGCGTTCTTCAGAAGAAAGATTTTCCAAGGCTTTTCACGCCTCCCCAGTTGGCATCAGCATCTGCACCCTCACAGACGCACGCTTCCTTGATGCCAATGAAAGCTTTTTGCGCTCCTTAGGCTGGCCGCGGCACGAATTTATCGGCTACACCCCCACCGACTTAGGAATGTGGGTCAATTCCGAAGACGGGCGGCGCCTCGCCCAGATTTTGCAAGCACAAAATTCGATCGGCAACCAAGAAATCAAAATTCGCACCAAAAGCGGCGAAGTGCGCGACTGGCTGCTGTCAGGGGAACTCATCGACCTCGGCACCACTCAATGCGTTTTAATCATGACCAGCGACATCACCGAACGCTTGCGATCCGAAGAATTCCGCCGGGCCGCATTAGCCGCCGAAGCTGCAAATAGATCCAAAAGCATTTTTCTCGCCAACATGAGTCACGAACTCAGAACCCCCCTCAACGCCATCATCGGCTACAGCGAGCTCCTGCAAGAAGACGCGCGAGACCTCGGTGCTGCAGAGTTCATCGACGACCTCCAGAGAATTAACACGGCCGGCCAGCACCTACTCGCGCTGATTAAAGATATTCTCGACTTGACCAAAATTGAAGCAGGCCACACCGACTTGCACGTCGAAACCTTCACCATTCCAACTCTGGTTGAGGAAGTAGTCGCCACGATCGCGCCGATGGCAGACAAAAATAGCAATATCCTAGAAATACAATGCCCCGAGGATATTGGCTCGATGCACACCGACAAAACTAAACTCCGGCAGTCTCTGCTCAACCTCCTCAGCAATGCCGCGAAATTTACTTGCTCCGGCGCGATTACCTTCGCCGTTACCCGATCCGTCGAAACCCCCGCCGACGCTGCAAAGAAAGGCAAAAAACTTGGATCGTATAGAGGAGGTGACAAAGCTGAAAATAGCTTGTCTCTCTTATCTTCTGCTCAAGAGGGGATCATTTTTACGGTCAAAGATACCGGCATTGGCATGAGTCCCGAACAGTTAGCCAGAATCTTTGAGCCTTTCACCCAAGCCGATTCCTCAACTACTAAGAAGTACGGGGGCACTGGTTTGGGGCTGACGATTACTAAGAAATTCTGCGAAATGATGGGCGGAGATATTACTGCATTCAGCGAGTTGGATAAAGGTTCTACCTTTACCATTCGGCTGCCAGCTATGTTCACCGACCTTTCGATCTCAACCGAAAAGTCTGACGAGTAATATTTTTTTTGACAGTTATTTTCGATGCCTGCAAATTTTCTTTGCCTCCGACAATTGCTGATTATTTCGCTAGCACTTAGGGAGATTGGGTAAATAATTTATCACATTATAAACTCAGTTTTTTTACTAGATTTTCTAATATAGAGTAAACTTAAATGAGTCGTAAAAATTTTACGACTCCTGCAAGGGTTGCTATATTATTTTTGAGCCTGCTGCCGACATTTAGAGGATTGGTTGGTTGATAATCCTTAAAAGTTCTGAAAATTAATATAATTAGCGCAGTTTGAAAGATTTTGGAGAGGAAACATGATCCCTCGGCTTCTCAATAAAACCTGTGATAGACTTCGATCGCGTACTTGTCCCCTAACGCTATACCTACGTATATATACTATTAATTAAAAAGATATACTGTAGAAAGTTGCCTACAAAGCGCCAGAAAATATGCACCCCCACCTCCAGCGCCAACTCGAACAGCTCGGTTTAGTCGGCGAGTCTCCCCCTCCCACTGCTGAGCAGTGGCAGCTTTTATTAGAGCAGGTAAGTTGTAGCTATGACCGAGTTCAGACTCAGCAAGAACTTCAGCAGGAAGATTGCTTTAACTTGGAGACGGTGGCATTAAAGGATTTAACTGACTCGCCCCAGTTCCCTCAAGAACCTCCAACAGCTTCAGAATTCGATCGACTGCGGGGGATTATCAACAGTTTGGGGGCGGGATTGTGTATCCTTGACGCGAAGGGCTGTGTAATCTCGGTGAATCCAGAAGCCGAACGCTTGCTGGGGTGGCGAGAGTCGGAACTTGCAGGCGTTTCCCTGCTAGAGCGCATCGGGAAGCAAAAGGAAGGCAAGAAATCCCAAGTTTTAAAGGCTCCGAAACAGTCGCCAAGCAAGACTGAAGATAGGCCGATCGCACCTACACTAGATCTACAAGAGGCGATCGCTTCCGGTCAACCTTGCAACAATTGGGACGACGAGTTTTTGTGTCGCGACGGCAAGATTTTACCGGTTTCCTATTTTTTCCATCCCGCAGTTGAGGGCAGCGAAATATCAGTCTTGGTGTTTTTTGACATTAGAGAACACAAGCAATCGCTCTCGATACTGCAAGCAGTTCTAAAATCTACAGATGCAGGAATTCTGGCGGTTGACATAAACGGCAATATATGTAATTATAATCAGAAATTTCTAGAGATGTGGGGGTTGTCCGCCAGCCAAGGAAAGTTGAGCCGATCGACCTTCGGCACTGTCAAAAAAACAATCAAAACAGGATTCCCCTTCGACAGGGAACAATTAAAAGACCCGCAAGGATTTCTCCAAAACGTGATCAAAGTGTCGGCAGATCCAGATACTCAAATCAGCGAATTATTAGAATTTAAAGACGGCAAAATTCTTGAATTAAATTCCTTGCCCTCAAAAGTCAGAGCGAAAACAGTCGGTAGAGTCTGGAGCTTTCGAGATGTTACCCAACTCAAAAAAGTGGAACAATCTTTGCAGTATCGAATAGAATTCGCTCAGTTGATTTCCCGTTTCTCAACCGATTTCATCAGCCAGCCCTCATCAGAAATAGACAAAGGCATCGATCAAACCCTGGAAGCGATCGCCACCTTGAGCGGGTTTGACCGCAGTTACATCTACCTGTTATCTCAAGACAAAACCCGTGCCGACAAAACCTACGAGTGGTGCGGCGAAAGCATTGTGGCAGTCAAAGACAGCACCGACAGCCAAATAGACATCGCACAAATCCCTTGGATCGCAGAAAAACTCGATCGCGCCGAATGCCTCTATATTCCAGAAATCGGCGAACTCCCGCCCCCAGCGAGCGCCGAAATTGCCTATTTTATCGGTCAAAATCAAGCCCAATTCCCGACAGAATCCCCATCCCAAACAGTCAATCAAACAGTAATCGCTTCAATTTCTTCGATTGGCGCTTCCCTAAATAATTTAAAATTAAAAAAACAGCTAAAAAATATCCAATCGCTGATAATTATTCCCCTAATTTGTAGTAAAAACCTAGTAGGATTTCTCGGATTCGATGCCTTAAAGCAAACAACAGGTCGAGGAACCGAAATATCCCCACAGCTAAAAATGGTAGGAGAAATGCTCGCCAATGTCCTAGAGCGTAAGCGAGCAGAAGCAGCCTTGAGACAATCCGAAACAAAATACCGCAGCATCTTTGAAAACGCAGTCGAAGGCATATTCCAGACAACGCCTTCAGGACACTACCTCAGCGGCAATCGCGCACTAGCCCGCATTTACGGCTACGAATCCTGTACCCAAATGCTCGCCGAACTCACCGATATCAACCGTCAATTTTACCTTAACCCCAATCGGCGCGCGGAATTTATGACCCAATTGGGCGCGCGCCGCGAAGTGTCAAAATTTGAATCCCAAATATACCGCCGAGACGGTAGCACCATCTGGATTTCTGAAAACGCCCGCAGCATCTGCGACGAAAACGACCGCGTTTTGTACTACGAAGGCACAGTCCAAGACATCACCGATCGCAAACAGGCAGAATCCGCCATGCAGTTGGCCCTAGAAGCAGCAGAATCAGCCAACCGGGCAAAAAGCACATTTCTCGCCAACATGAGCCACGAACTTCGCACGCCCCTCAACGCCATCATTGGCTACAGCGAAATGCTTAAAGAAGAAGCAGAAGAATTGGGCAGTTGCGAATCCGTCCCCGACCTCGAAAAAATCTGCAGCGCCGGCAAACACCTGCTGTCCCTGATTGACGACATCTTAGATATTTCTAAAATTGAAGCAGGCCGAATGGATCTCTACTTAGAAACATTCGACATTCATACCTTAATTGAAAGTGCTGTTGCCACGGCCAGGCCGCTGGTCGAGAAAAATGGTAATACCCTAGAAGTGTACTGTCCAGACAACCTCGACACCATGCACGCGGACATGACAAAAGTGCGGCAAGTGCTGCTTAATTTGCTCAGCAACGCTGCCAAGTTCACACAAAACGGGAAAATTGCGATCGGAGTGGAAAGAATTAAGAATGAACAATTAAAAATGAAAAATCAAGAAGAATCTTCCCAAATTTTAATTTCCAACTCCGAATTTTTAAGTTTCCGCGTCGCCGACACCGGCATAGGCATGACACAAGACCAATTGCAGCGAGTTTTCCAACCTTTCACCCAAGCTGATGCCTCCACTACCCGCGAGTACGGTGGCACAGGTTTGGGACTAGCAATCAGCCAGCGCTTCTGTCAGATGATGGGCGGCAGCATTGAGGTCAGCAGCACCTTGGGCGCAGGCACCACTTTCACCGTGCTTTTGCCCAGCGCCATCAAACAGCCGGAAATCCCCAACAAAGTCCATGACAGCACTAGCCCTCCGGACGCCCCCGCTGTCGGCACGGTGCTGGTAGTTGACGACGACCCGATCTCGCGGGATTTAATCCAGCGCGCCCTCAGTCGCCAAGGGCTGCACGTAGAAGTCGCCGGCGGCGGCGAGCAAGCTCTCCGGCTCGCTAAGCAACTACGGCCAGACGCCATTACCCTGGACGTGATTATGCCCGGAATGGACGGTTGGGCGGTACTCTCAGCGCTGAAGGCAGATCCTGAGCTTGCCGAAATTCCCGTAATCCTGCTATCCTTTGTGGGCAACAAAAGCCTCGGCTTTGCATTGGGTGCCTCGGACTACCTCACCAAACCAGTGGACGGCAAACGGCTGGCTGCCTTGTTGAACAAGTACCGACGCGACCAAGACGGCGTTGCAAGTAACAATTTGACCTGTCAGATTCTAATTGTGGAAGACGACGTTGCCACGCGCGAAATACTGCGATGCGTACTAGAAACACAAGGCTGGGCAGTAACGGAAGCTGACAGCGGACGCGCTGCTCTCGATCGGCTAAAAGTGGCTCGCCCGCACCTGATATTACTGGATTTGATGTTGCCAGAAATGGATGGTTTTGAGTTGATCGGGGAACTTCGCAAATCCCATTCGGGAGATCCTATACCGATTGTTGTGATCACGGGGAAAAACTTGACACAAGCCGAAAGCCAGCAGCTAAACGGCTACGTCGAGCGGGTGCTACAAAAAGGAGTCTACAGTTGCGATAGTTTGTTGCGCGATGTTCGCTCTATAGTCAATGACAGGTTCGATCGCAGGTACGACTCGAAAGGCAAGGAGAACACCAATGGCTAAAATCCTGTTGGTCGAAGATAACGAAATGAACAGGGATATGCTTTCCAGGCGTCTGGCCCGCAAGGGACATGAGGTCTTTATTGCTGTTGACGGTGCTGAGGGAGTGTCGATGGCGCTCGCGAAAGTACCCGATTTGATTCTGATGGATATGAGTCTGCCGGTTCTAGACGGGTGGCAAGCAACGCAGCAAATTAAGGCGGCTCCTGAAACTAGCAGGATTCCGGTGATTGCGCTGACGGCTCACGCAATGGCGGGCGATCGTGAAAAGTGTCTGGCTGCAGGCTGCAATGACTACGACACTAAACCGGTCGAGTTTCCCCGACTTTTGGGTAAAATTGAAACTCTTCTGAAAGAGGCCCTGACATGAAAGGTGATGAGGGCAGCGTGCTGGTTGTTGACGACAATGAGGTAAACCGCGATTTGCTCGCCCGCCGACTTCAGCGTCAAGGCCATGTGGTGACTGTTGCTGAAGATGGTCTGCAAGCTCTGGAAATGTTGCGAACAGAGCCTTTTGATTTAGTTCTCCTCGACATTATGATGCCGCAAATGAACGGCTATCAGGTGCTCGAAAGTCTGAAGGCGGACGAAAAGTTGCGCCATATCCCGGTGATTATGATTTCGGCGGTGGACGATATCGACAGTATCGTCCGGTGTATAGAGTTGGGGGCGGAGGATTATCTTTCTAAACCGTTCAATCCGGTATTGCTCAAGGCTCGGATTAGCGCTTGTCTGGAAAAGAAGCGACTGCGGGATAAGGAACAGGCGTATTTACATGAGTTGGCCCAGGAAAAGGAAAAGTCCGAGCGTTTGCTGTTAAATATTTTACCCAAGGCGATCGCGCAGCGCCTGAAACACGGGGAAATTACGATCGCAGACAGTTTCGCCGAGGTAACAGTGATGTTTGCCGATTTGGTCGGTTTTACTAAGCTTTCGTCTCATTTATCGCCGGCCCAATTGGTGGAGTTGCTCAACGAGATTTTTTCGGCTTTTGACGAGTTGGCCGAGCGCTACGGACTTGAGAAAATTAAGACGATCGGCGATGCTTATATGGTGGTTGGCGGTTTGCCGACGCCCAGCGACGACCACGCCGAGTCGATCGCCGAAATGGCGCTGGAAATTCAAGCAGCAATGACTAAGATACATACCAAGGGAGGTCAGCCGCTCAGCATTCGCATCGGCATCCACACAGGCCCGGTAGAAGCTGGGGTAATCGGTACTAAAAAATTTACTTACGATTTGTGGGGAGATACGGTAAATACAGCTTCCCGGATGGAATCTCAAGGCGTCCCCGGCAGCATTCAAGTGACAGTTGCTACCTACGAGCGCCTGCGGGATAAGTACGTTTTTGAGGAGCGCGGCGTGATTCCAGTGAAGGGCAAAGGCGATATGATGACTTATCTGCTTATGGGCCGAAACGCTTAATTAATCATTGGGCATTGGGCATCGGGTAGCGGTAACTAATGTCAACAGTCAACAGTCAACAGTCAACAAATCATCAAATGAGCGTAAATTCTAACCTTTTAATGTACGCCCAATGGGCGGGAATTCTGACAGTAGCTTTGGCTATTTTAACAGTTATAGCATTTATCTTCAAATGGGGTTTTCGCTTCCGATTGGTAGGAGTGACAAGCTTTATGGGCGTAATTGCTGCGAGTATATTCGGTCTCGGTTTGGGACTCTTTACTCGCACAGAAATTCCGGGTGCAGTTCGCTATTCTTTAGTTTACGATACTGGCGGCGCTCAAACAGTAGTTACTGTGCCACCTACGATCACCGAATCGGAATTAGAAGCAACGATGCAGCAAGCGGCTGCGGATTTGTACTCTCCAGGGCGCTCGGGGCGGGGCAGAGACTACATGACCATCCGGGTTCGTACTGTTGTACATCCTGAACCTGGGCTGTCGCAGCCGCTGTTTTTGGGCGAGGTGAGGCGATCGCTCGCGACTCGTGATGATGACAAAATGGCGATCGAAATCTTCCCCGAAAAAGTTGCTATTCTGAAAAAATATCAAGCTTAAAAATAGGGTGCAGCAGCATCCTTAGGACTTACGCATGGGAGATCCGAAACCGGGTTTTTTACAAAAATACTTCGTTGTAACGCGCAGATTTGGTAAAAAACGCGGTTTCTTTGGTCCTAGTGCGTAAGTGCTGAAAAAATACTTTAAAGTTATCAAAAAAATATCAGATTATGACTCAAGAATCAGAAAAGTTACTAACAAACCTCTACAATGCTTTTGACCCATTCTATCCTTTACCAGCAGGAGACCCGCAGTATGTTGACTGTCGGGAAGTGCGAGGAGATGGTGATATTACCGTAGATTTGGGCACAAAGATTCAGCGATCGCAGCGAATGACTTGTCAGTTGTATACTGGACATCGCGGTGCGGGAAAGTCAACTGAATTGCTGCGACTAGAGCAACATTTGCAAAACAAAGGCTGTTTTGTAGTCTATTTCGCGGCAGAAGAAGAAGATATCGATCCAGAAGATACTGAATATACCGATATTCTCCTCGCTTGTACCAAACATTTATTGAAAAAACTTAGCTCAAACTCTAAATCTCCAGCTTTATTAAATTGGGTAAAGAGTCGAGGGGCTGAATTGAAAGACTTAGCACAAATGGACGTTGCTCTTGACTCTATCACTCTAGAGTCTCAAATTACTCTGTTTACAAAACTCACAGCAAATATTAGAGCAGTACCGAGTCTGCGTCAAGAAATTCGCCAAAAAATTAACCCCCACACAACAACTTTAATTGCAGCGCTAAATGAATATATTGCTGATGCCAAACAGCACCTCCCTCCCGGCTATACTCAACTAGCAGTTATTGTAGATAATTTAGACAGAATTGTGCCATTAATCGTAGCGGAGGGACGCAACAATCATGATGAAATCTTTATAGATCGCTGCGGACAACTTAAAGGATTAGATTGTCACGTTATTTATACTTTGCCAATTTCAATGATGTATTCTAACCGTGCGAATGAGTTAGCATCCAATTACGATAACACGGAAATTTTGCCAATGATTATGGTGCAAACTCCTGATGGCAAGATCCATAAACCAGGAGTGAATATAATAAAAGAATTGATTCGTAAGCGAGTTAGCATTTTTTCTCCAAACTTATCTCTGGAAACTGGACTGTTTGAAAACAGAGAAATACTAAATCAAATTTGCTTGATGAGTGGCGGTCATGTAAGAAATATGTTGCAGTTAATGGAAGAAGCAATTCAACGTACGGAAAAATTGCCGATTTCTGCAACAGCCGTGCAAAGAGCTATTACGAAAATACGAGATCCTTTTCGCAGAACTGTGGACGATAGAGACTGGCCAATTTTAGCTAAGGTTTCACGCTCAAAAGAAATCAAAAATGAGGAGGAATGCCGCAAATTATTGTTTAACCGTTGTGTTTTGGAATACCGCTACTTTGATGAAGCAGGAGAAATACAGTATTGGCATGATGTTCACCCGCTGATTAAAGGAATCAAGCAATTTAAAGATAGTCTTGCACAAGTTGAGCCATGACGCCAGAAATAATTGATTGGGATGCCGACTTACCCGAAGCAGAACCAGAGGAAGAGTATCAAACTCTGGTACGCACTCTCAAACGGACAAATGGTTTCCGGTTGTTGTTTGTTGAGTGTTCGCCCGCGGAAGGTGAACGCTTGATTGCGAAAGTTCAAGCAGATGTGCCGCAGAAAAAGATTGAGGTGTTGCCGCTGGATGAGTCGGTTTATAATTTTTATAACATAATTAAAGATTTGCCAGAACGGGATGCAATTAATATCTTGTTTGTGAAAGGCTTAGAATATTCACTTTATGAATATGAGAAAGAAAAAAAGGATATCGGATGGGAAAGCAAGGATATTTATTCTTATAGTTGGCGGGGGGTGCCGCCTGTTTTAATTAATTTAAACCAGCAGCGGGAAAGGTTTAGAGATGATTTTAAGATGTGTTTTGTGTTTGTTTTGCCTCGTTTTGCAGTTAATTATTTGATCCAGCGGGCGCCGGATTTCTTTGATTGGCGATCGAGCTTATTTAAGTTGTCGATGGATCGAGAATTGCTGCAACTGGAATCAAGGAAAGCTTGTTGGGAAAGATTGAACCGAGAAGATTACCTAGCTTTGACTTCCCAAGAACGGAAACGGGAATTGGTGAGGATTCAAGTTTTAATTGATGAGGATGGGCAAACACGAGAACAACAAGCTGAATTGTTTTTAGAACAAGGTTTATTACATGGCTATGCTGAAGAATCTGCACAGGCGCTCGCCTCCTTCGACAAAGCCTTAGAATTCAAACCAGATGACGACAAAGCCTGGTACAATCGGGGCTATGCACTGGGTAATTTAGGAAGATGGGAAGAAGCGCTCGCCTCCTACGACAAAGCCTTAGAAATCAAACCAGATTATCACGTGGCCTGGAACAATCGGGGCTATGCACTGGTTAATTTAGGAAGATGGGAAGAAGCGCTCGCCTCCTACGACAAAGCCTTAGAAATCAAACCAAATTATCACGTGACCTGGAACAATCGGGGCTATGCACTGGTTAATTTAGGAAGATGGGAAGCTGCCATCGCCTCCTACGACAAAGCCTTAGAAATCAAACCAGATTCATACGAAGCCTGGAACAATCGGGCCACTGCACTTGGTAATTTAGGAAGATGGGAAGATGCCATCGCCTCCTGCGACAAAGCCTTAGAAATCAAACCAGATTCATACGAAGCCTGGAACAATCGGGGCACTGCACTTGGTAATTTAGGAAGATGGGAAGCTGCCATCGCCTCCTACGACAAAGCCTTAGAAATCAAACCAGATTCATACGAAGCCTGGAACAATCGGGGCACTGCACTTGGTAATTTAGGAAGATGGGAAGATGCCATCGCCTCCTACGACAAAGCCTTAGAAATCAAACCAGATAAACACGAAGCCTGGAACAATCGGGGCACTGCACTTGGTAATTTAGGAAGATTGGGAGCTGCCATCGCCTCCTACGACAAAGCCTTAGAAATCAAACCAGATAAACACGAAGCCTGGAACAATCGGGGCACTGCAC
>NZ_JAUBPU010000028.1:0-23542 GCF_036700885.1 Microcoleus sp. S13_B4 | reverse complement strand
GGCACTGCACTTGGTAATTTAGGAAGATTGGAAGCTGCCATCGCCTCCTACGACAAAGCCTTAGAAATCAAACCAGATGATCACGAAGCCTGGAACAATCGGGGCACTGCACTTGGTAATTTAGGAAGATTGGAAGCTGCCATCGCCTCCTACGACAAAGCCTTAGAAATCAAACCAGACTTGCATCAAGCCTGGTACAATCGGGGCACTACACTTGGTAATTTAGGAAGATTGGAAGCTGCCATCGTCTCCTGCGACAAAGCCTTAGAAATCAAACCAGATAAACACGAAGCCTGGTACAATCGGGGCACTGCACTTGGTAATTTAGGAAGATGGGAAGATGCCATCGCCTCCTTCGACAAAGCCTTAGAAATCAAACCAGATGATGACGCAACATTTTATAATAAAGCTTGCTGCTATGCGTTACAGAGTCAGATTGACCAAGCAATTCAGAATTTGCAGCAAGCCATCAATCTGAAGCCTGACGAATGGCGACAAATGGCAAAAACTGACTCGGATTTTGACAGCATTCGATCGCATACTCGGTTTCAAGCCTTGATTCAAGGATAGGGATTTGCCCTTGGGCGAGGTGGGTTTATGAGATTGTTGGTTTTAGACAATTATTCTTGGTAAAACCCGCAGCTACAGCATCAAAAATATTCTTATTATTTATTAGTCTGCAAAGGCGGACTTCGCTTGACAAGAGGCGCTTTCAACCCACGATCGCTCACAAGGGTTACGTGAAAATGATATCTTGGATGAGGTTTATCACACCTCAGTACGATCGCCATTTCCTCTTTTCTACGCAGTCATCTAAAAAAAATAGTATTAATCTATACCTACAAATCCCCGATGTAGGATTATATTGAAAAAATTGAAAAAGTCCCCAAAATCCTGTAAAATTGCCATAAATAACCAAATAGTCGCGATCAAAAGCACTCAAAGGCGAAAAAGATCGCATATAAAAAAGAAAAGAATCAATTAGACAGAAAATAATGAGGTGAAACCCCTTGCAAAAATTAGCCAGCATAGAAAAGCCGATCGACTCAGGGGAAAAATCCATAGCAGTCAACACCCAAAAGGCTCAAACCTTGTACGAACGCGGCAACGCCCTAGAAGCAATGGGACGATTCCAAGCTGCGATCGAATCCTGGGAAGAAGCGATCGCACTCGAACCAAAATTTTATGAAGCGTGGTACAACCAAGGCGTAGCCCTAAAAAAATTGGGCCAGCTAGAAGAAGCGATCGCAGCCTACAACAAATCCCTACAAATCAAACCAAACAATCCCGAAGCGTGGTATAATCGTGGCAACATTTTGCGGAAGCTCAACAGACTCTCCGAAGCGATCGCATCCTACGAAAAGGCGCTCGAACTCAACCCCAGCTACCCCGAAGCTTGGACGAACCGCGGCAACACCCTCGTCAGCCTAGAGAAATTATCAGAAGCGATCAACTCCTACGACAAAGCCATCGCCATCAAACCAGACTACTGCGAAGCTTGGTACAACAAAGCATTTGCCCTGAGAAAATCCGACCAAAATACAGCAGCGATCGCCTCTTACGACAAAGCGATCGAACTCAAACCAGACTTGCATCAAGCCTGGTACAACCGCGGCTTAGCCCTAGCCGATGAAAAACTCTACCCGGAAGCCGTCGCCTCCTACGACAAAACCCTGCAACTGCGGCCGAATTCCGCCGAAGCCTGGAACAAACGCGGCACGGCGATCGCACAAATGGGACAATTTGAAGAAGCGATCGCATCCTGGGACAAAGCCCTCGCACTCAACCCAAACGACAGCGAAACCTTTTACAACCGCGGCTTAGCCTTCGCCAACTTACAACGCTTTGAAGAAGCAATTGCCTCTTGGGACAAAACCCTAGAGTTGCAGCCAGACAACACCGAAGCCTGGTACAACCGCGCCATAGCCCTCAAAAAAATTCAACGATTTACCGAAGCTATCGCCTCCTACGATAAAATCATCGCACTCACACCCGACGATCCAAACCTGTACTATCAAAAAGCTTGCGTGTACGCCCTGGAAAAACAAGCAGGCGAGCTCACAAACAGCCAGGAACTTGTAGCCAGCAGCATCCGGCTGGCGATCGAAAACTTATCCAAAGCGATCGAACTCAATCCGCCGAAATACCGGAAATTATGCAAAAATGACTCTAAATTGCATACAATACGGGAAGAAGTGCGGTTTTTAGCTTGATTTCAGGGTAGCTATGATTGATGGATACGGATGCCGCACTGCAACCTTTGTAGGCAAAACAGCACCATAAACCCCAATCATGCAAACCCTAGACAAAACTCAAGCAAAATTCGCTCAACTGGCAGCCCATCTCAGAGAAGTTACCGACATCGAATCAGCCTCGTCGTTGCTGCATTGGGATCAATCAACTTATATGCCCCCCAAAGGTGCAACTGCCAGAGGCCGCCAGTTGGCTACTCTTAAACAAATATCCCACGAAAAATTTACAGATCCAAAAATAGGTGAACTCCTAGAAGACTTGCGTTTCTATGAACAAACCCTCCCCTACGACTCCACCGCAGCCAGCCTGATCCGCATAGCCCGCAGAGACTACGATCGCGCCGCCAGAGTCCCCGCAACCTTCATGTCCGCACTCTGCCGCCACCAAGCCGACAGCTACGAAGCTTGGGCTGCGGCCAGGGCAGCCAACAACTTCGCAGCCGTTGAGCCGTATCTAGAAAAAACCCTAGAATTAAGCAGGCAATACGCCGAGTTTTTCCCCGGATATGAACACATTGCCGATCCGTTGATCGATCGTAGCGACTACGGCATGAAAGTATCTCTGCTGCGCCCGCTTTTCGCCAAACTGCGTGAAGAATTAGTGCCGATAGTCGAAGCCATTACCTCTCAACCTCCCGCCGACGACTCCTGCTTGCACCAAGACTTTCCAGAATCCCAGCAACTAGAATTCACCCGCAAAGTCGTAGAACGCATGGGGTACGACTTCCAGCGGGGACGGCAAGACACCACCCTGCACCCGTTCATGACCAACTTCTCCATAGACGACGTGCGAATTACCACCCGCGTCTATGAAGACCACCTGGATCAAGCACTGTTCAGCAGCATCCACGAAGCTGGACACGCCCTCTACGAACTCGGAAATTCCCCGGAATTTGAAGGAACCCTGCTTGCAGGCGGCATTTCCTCCGGCGTGCACGAAAGTCAGTCGCGACTTTGGGAAAATCTGGTCGGGCGCAGCCGCGGTTTTTGGGAATGTTTTTACCCGCAACTCCAAGGCGTATTTTTGCGACAGTTGGGACACGTATCCACTGACGCATTTTACCGGGCAATTAACAAAGTCTCGCGATCGCTCATCCGCACCGACGCCGACGAAGTAACCTACAACCTCCACGTCGCCATCCGCTTTGACCTAGAATTGGCAATGGTAGAGGGAAAACTAGCAGTCCGAGACCTCCCCGAAGCCTGGAACGAACGTTATAAAACCGACCTTGGCGTTGTCCCCGCCACCGACAGCGAAGGCGCCATGCAAGATGTTCACTGGTATGTTGGTACGATCGGCGGAATGTTCCAAGGTTACACCCTCGGCAACTTGATGAGCGCTCAATTCTACGAAACAGCAGTAAAAATCAATCCTGAAATTCCCGTAGAAATAGAACAAGGCAATTTTACCGTACTCCACGACTGGCTAAAACAAAATATCTATCAGCACGGCCGCAAATACACAGCCGTAGAATTAATTGATCGCGTTACAGGTTCACCTTTAACTATCGATCCATTTATCCGCTACATTCGCCACAAATACGGGGAGTTTTATGTCATTTGAGGGATAGCAATGTAAAATTGCAGGCTTTTAAATTACCTTAAAAAAAACAGGCGATACTAACTTGTATCGCCCCCTCTTAGAGCGAATATCAAAGAAGATATAAAATTAAGGGGCTACCTATGTCAGAACTCTTTCAGGCTGTTATTGCCAGCGACGAAAAAACCGACTTGCGACAGTTGGCCAGCGATTTGCGCGCCTTGGGAAATAAATATTTACTACGAAACGATATAGTTAACACTTTTGTTGCCTACTGCACCAAATACGAAAAGCCCGAACAGTTTTATCAATCTTCCCTACATTCAACGTCGTGCCGCCGGGAGTTAACGAAAGTGTGTACTTTCCCTACACGCGAATCGAAGACCAGGTGCAAGGCAATCGCGATCGGCTCAACGAATTGCTGTTTACTCTAGAAGACCCGGAACAAGTCTTTGGAAAACTCGACGACCCGCACAAGCGCCCTTTATTTTCGATGGCCAGGCTCGATCGCATTAAAAACATGACAGGCTTAGCAGAATTGTTTGGAAAAAGCCAGGAATTACAAGATAAATGCAACTTAATTCTAGTTGCGGGCAAGCTGCGGGTCGAAGAAACCGAAGACTATGAAGAAGCCGAAGAAATTAAAAAGCTCTACGCAATTATCGACCAATACAACCTTCACGGTAAAATTCGCTGGCTGGGAGTGAGGCTTTCCAAAAGCCTGTCCGGCGAAATCTACCGGGTAATCGCTGACACCCAAGGTATATTTGTTCAGCCAGCCTTATTTGAAGCTTTCGGCTTGACAATTATCGAAGCAATGATTACCAGTATTCCCACTTTCGGGACGCAGTTTTGTGGCCCGCTGGAAATTATTCAAGATGGCGTAAATGGGTTTTATATCAACCCGACTAACCACCAGGAGACTACCCAAAAAATTCTAGATTTTTTATCTAAATGCGAACACAATCCCAACTCTTGGTATGAAATTTCAACGCGCGGAATTGACCGATTTTACAGCACCTATACCTGGAAAATTCACACTACCAAGCTGCTGACTCGGGCGCGGAATTACGGTTTTTGGAACTACTCGTTCAAGGAAAACCGCGAAGATATGCTCCGCTACATAGAATCGCTGTTTTATCTGATTTACAAGCCGAAAGCTAAGGCTTGATTGGCAGAACACGCCAGCCGATAACTGCCGAGTTTTGCTTTTTATAGCAATCCTTGCAGGAGTCGTAAATTTTTGACCCCACCCCAACCCTTCCCTTATCAAGGGGAGGGAGTAAGAAATTCACAAATGATGCGAGGATTGCTATATATCAAATCCGTTGGTATCGGAATTATTCATCTGTCTCTTCCCTTTCTCTGTATCCTCTCCGTCAAGAGGGGTTTAATAATTCCGATACTACCGGAGTTGATATTACGGGGGGATTAAAGGAAAAAGCTTCGCCTTTCATAGATCAACTTTGTACAAAAGATGCCTCTAACGATTTGTGAAGGACGGCTGGTTTTGTACCATAAGACTGAGGCTAAAAGATGTGGTTTATACGAAAATATGAGCTTTGGTAACAAAACATCTCGGAATCAACCGGGTTTATTAGGAATAGTGCGAACCAGCCCCTACTTCTAACAGGTAACTTCCAACTAGCAACTTCTGAGTGCTGGTGTCCCCATTGCCGAAATTTTAGAAACCGGGGCAGATATAGCAACCGCACCAGGTTAGACCTTTCTTAATGGCTCAAACCAATGCGGTCTATTACCCCTTCTCTCGGAATTCTTGTTACCCGATCGCGAAGTGAAAGGGCCTTGTTCCTTCTTACTTTTGCTATATGTTTCAGAAAGCAGTCCGGGTAATACAATTAGATTTAGAAACTTGAAAATAGCGAAACCTTGTCAAACCTCACTAACAGGATGAAATTTATGCGTGTGACTACTGTTACGATTTTCAGCTTGATCGCTCTGCTCGCTCCCGGCTTAACTCGAAAGGCAACTGCTGCTTTCGAGTCCCAACCCTTGGTGCAGGAACAGTACCGCAGAGACTTTACGGCTCCCGCCGATCCGGGTGCCTCAGCATCGCCGGAGGGAAATTCCCAAGGAGATATGTTTAACAAGCCTTTTTACGCGGGCGAGCAGCCGCCAGTGAAAAAGGAAAAAACTATCTCGGCGGGAGCTGACGGGCCAGAAGTTGCAGCCATACAGCAACGGTTGCAGGTGCACAATTTCAAGGTGGGGACGATCGACGGTTCCTATGGCTCTCGCACCACATCGGCTGTGAGCGCCTTTCAGGAGTCTAAGGGGTTGAAGGCAGATGGCATCGTGGACAAAGAAACTTGGACAGCTTTAGCAGCAGATCCGGCACCAGCTCCTGAAGCTGTGCAGAGCAATGCTCCAATTCTGAGCAATGCTGCTGTTCCGGGCAATCCTCCAACTCTTCTAAATAAAGGCGCTGTCGGTTCCAAGGTGAAGACGCTACAGGTGCGTTTGGAAATACAGGGTTACGATCCGGGCCGGATCGACGGCATTTTTGGCGCTCGCACTGCTATGGCTGTCAAGAATTTTCAGCAATTTAAGGGTTTGACGGCTAACGGCATGGTGGACGAAACAACCTGGAAAGCGCTGGGCCAAAAGTAAGTGACGAGTGAAAAATACGGAAAATTGCTGTGGCCATAACTCATGATTGAACCCGGTGTCCAACAATGACCGGGTTTCTCGATGTTGGGCGATCGAGCAATTTGGTCATCAGCCTGGGAATTTATCCGTGGGTCGCTTCCTTCAATCTAAAATCTAAAATCTAAAATCGATTGACCGATCGCTCTATTGTGTGCTATAGTAATTGAATGTCAAAATGCGGATATGGCGAAATTGGCAGACGCGCCAGATTTAGGTTCTGGTTCCGAAAGGAGTGAAGGTTCAAGTCCTTTTATCCGCATAGCAAATTGTATTCCCAAACGAAAAACCCCACCCGGTTAGCTGGATGGGGATGGAAGATTATGGTCACAAAGGAATTCGGGGTAGTAGCTAGAAACCGGGTTTTTTGACGAAAATACTTCGTTTTAGCCCCAGGTCAGAGTAAAAAAATCGGTTTCTGAGCGTCGGAGTGCGGGCCCGACTGGAAGTATCTGTAGTAAATTGAATGCCCGATCGCTTAAAACCAGCGCTTTTTGAGTTTCTTCAAGTGCGATCGCCTCAAATTTTCCACCAACTGCCGCAACTGGTTCAAATTACCCGCTTCGCCGCCATACTTCCAACGCACGTAAGCCTGCGAAACTTCATCAATCACCTCAGCTTCATCAGTTGCATGATTACCGCGCATTGCCTCAGCATACTCCAAAGGCGTTTGAGCTTTCTGCTTGGCAAATCCCCGACTCGCCAAATCCTTCAACATTTCCTGATAAACCCCCTCCACCGGCGGCAACTTCGCCAGCCAGCGGCGGTGGCGCCACTTGCGCCACACTTGCCAAATTAACCAACCAATAAAGCCAAAGGCGATCGCAGCAATCAAGCCAGTAAATAACCCCACCCAACCTTTAGCAAACTGTCCCACAAACCCGCCCAAAATCAAACTGATCCAGCCAATTACAAAACCTATAACTGAATCCAGCCCGCTTCTGAGAGGAGTCGGTAGCCAACCCGCGATCCACTTCCAAAACGATTCCAGCGCACTAAAAGTCTGGTTGTCTTCCACCGAAGCCGGAATCAGCGGATAACCGGGAATCGGATTAAAAGCAAACCAGCCGTGATTGGGAAAATATACCTCCGTCATTAAGAAAGCGTCGGTATTTTTCACAACATACAAACCCGTAAACGGGTTAAATTCACCCGTATCGAAACCCCCCGCCAGTCGCGCCGGAATCCCGATCGACCTCAGCATAATTGTCAGTACCGTCGAAAAGTGGTCAGGATATCCACCTGTAACTTTTTTGCCGCCCTGGGTGTTTTTGTAGCCAAACAGAAAACCCTCGACTAAATCTTCACTTTCCTCTAAGTAAGGCAAAGCTTTTTCTATTTTGTAATTCGGATTTTGCTTTAAATATTGAGCCAAATACAAAGCTTTTTCGTAAGGAGAATCGATCGATCTATCAGACTTAGCTACTCTCGTCCTTGCTAGCAATATTTCCTCAGTTTTTGCCCGCACCTTTGCGGCAATTTTCGGCGGCACATCTAAATAGAACTTGCGAATATTTTTCGGGTAATTAGTACCAGTTTTACCCAACAAAGCTCGATCGCGAAAAGGCACATTTGAAATCACCGTATAAGTCAAACCCTCCGCCAATTCCACAGGCGATCGCAAACCCCCCTCCGCATCAACCGCAATATCGGTCGTCGGAAAATAAAGTTCCCTCGGCTTGTTTAAAGCCGGAATCAAATTCGGCAACTGAGCAACAATAGTATAACTTTGAATCACCTCTTGAGTGCGAGGCGCATTGGGAAAAGGATTCAGAAAAAATTGATAAGACCAGCGAGGTCTATTCACCTTTTGAGCTTGTTCGTTGCGAGAAATTTCCCAACCCTGACCGGTGTATTTGTCGAAGCCTAACACCCGCCAAAAACCCGCAGCCTGCGATCGCACGCGCATCACGACTTGGGGTTTCATTTCCCCCCGCAAATTTTGATTAATGCGCTGGTTGAAACCGTAATAAAAACTAGAGTCCACCTCTCCTGGCCCTTTGTCTGGGTTTCTCCCCCTTCCTCCGCCAGTTCCTTTTTTATCTCCCCCTCTGACATACCCCGGATTCAGAATGCTGCGCGAGTCAAACTCCCCCTGATATTGAATAGGAGCACTCACGGGAAAAGTCCGCAACTGATAGCCAGGGAGGCGTGGCAAAAACGCAAAAATAGTCAGCCCCAACCCGACAGTTATCAGCAGCAGCCAACCAAAATACTTTGGGGATAAAGTAGCAGCAAATAGCGACAGGCTTTCATTTTTCCCTTTACCTTGTGCTTTTTCGCCAATGGCTTCTGGCTTCAAAAATCCCAAGCGCGATCGATAATCCAACACCAAAGTCGGAAGTGCTAAAGCCAAAAACACCAACAACAGCGGCCCAAAAGTCAAGGTTTGGCTGAGAGTTGCTGCTACCCCTAACAAAATTAGCCCAATTACCATCGAATAGCCTAAATCCTTGCGGCGAGGCAAATCGAAACTGTGCAGCACTTGAAGTTGGATTAACAGTTGCGCCAAAACTAACCGCGTATCATTCAATTCTCCCACCAAGCGGCTAAAAAAAGCGAACAGCGCCACCAGCATTCCAATAGCTATGCAGAACTTAGCAGCTACATTGCGATCGCGGCGGCGGTACCAACTCCAAGTTGCTCCCACAATACTAACAGGCACAGCCCACAGGTTCTGGGCTCCTTCAGCAGCAACGTCAGTAGCCACAATTCCCACAATTACCAACAACTGAACTAGGATTCGCAGCAGTAAAGAATCCTCAATCACCGGCGGAGGCATGGCCTCAATCTGCTCCCACAGCTTACCCAAAACAGGTATATTTCGCAGGTTATCAGTTGTCATGTGCACCCATCCAACTATTTTAGATTTTAGATTTTAGATTTTAGATTGAATCCGCAGATAAATCTGGGTTTTACCTAAATATCTAAATCTTATTTCTCTGTCATTAGATTTTAGACTGAATCCACAGATTAACTTCACAGATGAATCTGGGGGCTTGAACTAATATCTAATTTTTTTGGTTTTCCACGACAGAAGTCGAGGAATTGCATTTGTTTGTGTGTGAGGTCAAACCAGCGAGTAAAGACCTAAGTTATTTACTCTAAATAGACCTTTCTAGTTGCTATCTTGTCCTGCCAAAATTGGACGAATAGCAAACATCAAAGGTCTGGTCTCGAAGTTTTGGAATCGAACTTCTAGAGCATAAGTCTTGTTCGGTTGTGGGTCAAACAACTCCACACTTAAATGCCCGGAATTCGGACGATGTGCAGTTGCTTCGGCATCTCCTCCCTTGAGTTCCAAACTTCCTGCCCCCGGAAATTGGCAGTCAACTCTTAAACATGGCATTGGTTGTTCTGTGTTGCGGTTCGACAAGTATTGAGCCTCCAGAGTCAGCGAACCCAAACCCGTCAGCCACTCCCGCGAAACAGGTGGCTGATTCACAAGACAATCCAAAGTTAGAGAATCAAGGATTTCCCTGGCTGCCAACAGCGACAGCACCATTTGTTGATCGGTACTCGCTGCTTCGTAAGTCGGGAAATCTTCTAAATCTAGAAGTCCCCGCAAAGAACCTCGGAGCACTAAACTAGCTAATTCGTTGAGTTCCTGAGACTGGCCGGGAAATAAGCCATCTACAGCGCGAATTAATTTCGAGCCTTCCCGCAGCGACGACATTACCAGTTCCTGACAAGGTTCTAGCAGTTGAGCAAAAACCTTTTGGGCGATCGGAATTGGCAGGCGGCCCCACCTGATATTTTGTAGTTGGGGAGTCCAGAGGTGTAGGGGGGGAACCCATTGCGGGGCTACATCGTCTGGGTAATCGTGGTCGTAGCTTTTGAATTCTGTTTCCCAGGGGAACAGCGGCGGGTTAGATTCAATTTCGGCTCTAAGCCTTTCTTTTAACAAGGTCTGAAAACGGTCTTGCACGGTCGGTATTTCTCCAATTATCAGCGGTTGTGCGGGTGCATTGCTGTGCGCCCCCACTTGATAGTCCAGCGGGTCTGGTTCGTCCCATTCCCAGTATTCCACCCCGGAATTGTCCTCTGTGTCGCCCCACTCTTCTGAGCGAGGGGATGGATTGAGGTTGTCCTCATCTTCGCTAGAGGCATTGGCGATCGGCGCCTGCAATATCCAGTCTAAAAAATGGCGATCGAAAGCCTCTGCATCCCTGTTCGTTTCGTTATTCATCACTAGATGCCCCTTCTCCGGAATCTGAACGATTTCGCAATTCCCACGCAAGTTCCAGCAATTTAAACCACCGCTTCTGTACCTGGGCTACCGTGCTGCCCAGGGTTTGGGCGATCGCTGACTCTGACAGACCCTGTTGTTTCAACTTTAGCAAACGCTGTCCTTCTGGGCCAATTTGCTCACCAAAATCCTGCCACTGAGAAGGCAGCAAACCCAGATTTCGATCTAAGTCTGCTTCCAGCCACTGGTGAACGAGTTCCCAGCGGTGCGACATGGCGAACCTGAGCAAATGGTACTTGAAGCGCTGCTGCAAATAGTCTCTTTGGCGGGGAGTTATGCCCAGAAGTGACTCTATTTCATTAGTCGGCAAGTCTTGCAAGCGCAGCACGAAGTAATCGGCGCAATCTTGTTGGTTACGCTCTTTTAAGTAAGCTACTAATTCGTCAATCACGTTTTGCCGCAGAGATTCTGACTCGTCGCCTAGCGGACGAATTGCCGCCGAACCCTGTCCCGCCATCGCTTCCCGCACCGAGTGCACCGAGGTGTCGTTCCAAGTTTGGTCGGAATCTGAAGCCCCTCCGTCGGCGGCTTGTTCCATATCTACGGAGGTTTCTTTGGGCTGCTGCTGGGAAAAGGTTTGGGCCCGTAAAATAATTAGTTGCTGGCTGCGGTTCCGAGGTAAAGGAATGCGCCGCTTGCCGAAGCGCTCTACAAAGGCCATGTACTCTGCTAGTTCTAAGCGAGTGCGGGGACTGTAGGTAGGTGGCAGTTGGGTTTCGCGCCGGAATGCCTTTAAAGCTTCGAGATAAAATCCTTGCAAAAAATCTTTGATCAGTTCTACTCGCGCCTGATAGCTAGACTGGACCTGCGGAGGAGTGATGTAGCGATAGACGATCGCGCTGAGGGTACTGTGCAATTCTACTCGCCCGGGCCCGGAGCCTAAATTGTAATAGTGGAGGCATTGTTGCAAGCGGTGCTGAGCGAGGCTCTGGGCTGAACCTTCTATATCTCCGGAGGCTTGAATCCGCTGGCTTTCAGTGCATATCCTGTTGACTTCTGCTGCGAGTCGCCCTGCTACATCCTGGCAGCTCTGCTCAGACGCGCGAGTGGACTTTTTGAGTTCGTCTAACAGCAGTTGAAATATGGTTTCCACGCTCTGGCAGATTTCCCGCATGATGGTTTACAGCTAACAATGAAAGTAGCACAGTTAGTAAAAGTATGGATAAATCTTTCCTACTGCTACTTTACCCCGTATTCCCCAGAGAGGACAAATTGCAATGCCCTCGATCTCCTCTTCAGTGCAAACACAGAGGACTGCTTTTTTTATCTGTCTTGGACGCACCATCCCCCAAAAACTAGGTTTAAACAGTTGGTACTGCAACGGTGATTCATCAGAGGGTCGGGTTTGACAAAGCCTTCAGGCGGGGCGAAAACGCGACACTGCCGTTGATAGCTTCGGCTTAGTGTTGTGGGGGTCACACCAGCAAGTGTTCCCCAAGGTGAAGCGAACACACAGCTTCTCCCGGTGGTCTACTAGATGGGACAAAGGGTTGCGTGGCTGTATTTGTTTGTTAGAGTCGATCGAGGTGACAGCGGTCAACGGTTTCTCAAATCGAGGATGGATAGCTTGGGATGGATTATTCAGGTGGTGGTACGATCGCACATCCAAGGCTTTGTTTTACGGAAAAAAAGAGCCTTGGTTGAACAAAATTTTGGTGGGCTTAATTTAGTATCGAGGGTTGAGCAAGTACGATCGGCGATTACCGGCTGCCTCACAGGTCATGATATACATCTTCTTGATTCGGTTAATCGCTATTTAACAAACCCAAGATTATCTGTGTTCATGTAAGTCTATTTGAACACTATCAAGGGTTCCATCCTAGAAATATTTATACTTTCGGGACTTAACTATTAAAGTAATCATCAGCCACTTGGGCCATAAAGTTTTGATGGCGATCGCCCCTCTGTTTCTTGGCAGCATCCTTAAACGTCGATTCAGCGGTTGCACTCAATATCATTTCCAGCGTCCCAATCACAGAGGTCAGAACTGCTCATGTCAGAAAATCTGTTTCCTAGCCTTCTAGGATAACAGGGTTATATTTAATTGCAAGTCTCTTATGCGATCCTTTAAAGCAGCCCGCACAATTAAGTGTGTGGATGTTGGTTAACATCCGGTGGGATGGTGCTTAACTTCCGCAGAAATTCCTTGATTTGTACGGGCTATCAGAGTCCAGCCTTTTTCTCTAGCGGGATTGAGAGGGAAATCACCGGCGGCCCAATCGCTGTGTTCACCAAGCAAAGGTGATCCATAACAATAAGTTTCATTGCATCTATCTAAGGGTATCTATATTGCGATTACTTTAACCTGAAATGTCGATATTTTACTAAAGTTCGATCGTCTTCGATCGTCCTCTGGGTTGATGTAAGTGGCTGGGGAAATTTGTTCTAATAAATGTAAAGTTAGAGTTGAAGGAACAATTTTCAATGCGTAAGTTAAACATAGGTCTATCTGACGAGCAACGTGCAGGCGTTATCGAACTGTTGAATCACGACCTGTCAGATGCTTATCTGCTGTTAATCAAAACCAAAAAGTATCACTGGGATGTAGTGGGCCCACAGTTTCGATCGCTCCACCAGTTGTGGGAAGAACACTATCAGGCGTTAACAGTAAATATCGATGCTATGGCCGAACGGGTGAGAACTTTAGGTGGCTATCCAATTGGTACTGCTGAGGGTTTTCTGAAGTATGGCTCGATTAAAGAACATATCGGCGATTTGCCTTTGGCTACGGAAATGGTATCCCGTTTAGTTGATGACCACGAGTTAGTTATTCGCAATCTCCGCCAACACGTCCAACAGTGTGGTGAAGAGTTTAACGATGACGGAACCGCAGACTTTTTGACTGGTTTGATGGAACAGCACGAGCAAATGGCTTGGATGTTGCGCTCGTTTATTGAAGGGGAATCCTTGGCGCCAGACGGCCAGCAGCCAAAAGCTCAAACTCCTACAGCTTCTCACGCTTAGAGATATATAAGTAGAAGGAAGAAGCAAAAATTTATTTCCGTTTATTTAACTCTCTTCCATAGCTGGCCTCAAAAACCAGGTTTCTTTAAGAAATCTGGTTTTTTATTTTGGGTTTATTCGGGTTATCGCTTGACAAAATTATTGAATCGCATTCTTTCATAAACCTGGGACGGGAGCATTTTATGAATCATGGTTCGCCTCTGGATGGTGGAAATTGTTTTGCCTTCAGTCTCTGTTGATGTTGATTTTAAGTCTGACCGAGATTGAGTAACTGATGAAACTAAAATTTTTAAGATACTTTCTATTGAGAGAATGTACAAATTATGGCGTAAAAGAGTCATCAATGAATCTTCTCGAAAAGCTCGATATAGCCAAAATAATGTACTGCGATGGTTGCCATTACGGTTGCTTTTAACGGCTAAATTGTATATATAAAAACTGCTGTTAGACCAGCGATAAATATGGGTAGGAATTTCAGGATGCCGCTCCCGGACACCTGCAATAATTAGAGAGTGAGATTTTGCCATTGCTGCATAGTTGCAAGACATACTGCTGGAAATCTGTCGGTAGCCAACTAAAAATTCTGGCACTACTTTAAATTGATAATGCTCAGCAATGCGGAGAAAAAGTTCCAAGTCTTCGCAGCCTTGGGCATTTTCGGCTTTCAATTGGCAATTGTAACCGCCGACTCTCTCGAAACAAATGCGGCGGATCAGAGATGAACTCGCATTACCCATAAAATATTTATAAACTAAAGCTTTGTATACTTCTCCTTCGATGGTGGAGTTGTAAAATCCACCGGTGAATAAGTCTTTTTCGTTTATATCAAGTGACCATGAATAGACAACTCCTACAGATTGTTCTGATTTAATTAAGCATTCGACTTGTTTTTCTAGGTTTTGGGGATACCAAATATCGTCGGCATCAAGGGGAGCAATATATTCGCCTTTTGATTTTTCAATTGCTAGGTTGCGAGCGGCGGCGACGCCTGCATTTGACTGCTGCAATAAGATAATTCGGCTATCTTTTTGAACAAAAAAATTGACGATTTCGGGTGTTGTATCTGTAGAGCCGTCGTCTACTACTAAAACTTCTATGTTGTGATAAGTTTGAGATAAAACAGACTCTAAGGTTTTAGCAATAAATTTGTCAGCGTTGAAAGCTGGGATGATGACTGAAACTAATGGCTGATTTAAAGGGTTTGGGGAGGTGTTCATGTAATATAAAAAAGGGTTTAGGTAAAACTTTTTGCTCCAAGGGACATAGCTAAGGGTATGTTAGCAAATTACCAAAGCTCGATCGTACACCGTCGGAAACTTTAAGACCTATATTTAAAATATATTGCCAAAAGTCCTACAATGTGAATTGACGCCGAAGTCGGGATAGAGACTTGGTTCAGGAGTCACTCGCGGATGAGGTCTGTAAAAGAAACTGTACCGGAAAAGTCCTGACCGCCTGCGGGTTTCCGTCGAAAGTATGTTTGATTTTATACGGTGTGCTTACTTATAAAATCACAGTCTTGTGCGGTGCGACACAGCCGCCCAAAAATGCTGCTGGTGCTTTTTCGCAAGTTTACACAAACAATCATATATTTAAAGATTTTGTAAAGCTGTGGTCTGCATCAGGTCAGTCTCAGCAAGATATGGCCTAGAATACAGGTATGAATTGGGAAAAATCCAATCGAGAATGCCAGCCAAAAATTTAGTTGAATACAAACAGCAATTGAGTTATAAATAAAAAAGTAGAGCTGATTTTACCCTTCGTAAAGTAGCAACAATAAAATTCAAGGAAATTTTGATCCCTGCAATTTAAACAATTTAGGTAATGATTTCTACCGCCGATCCCACTGTATCCATCATTATCCCAGTCCACAACGGGGGCGCTTACTTCCGCACCTGTTTATCAAAACTGGCTCAAGCTGTGCCCAGACCGATCGAGATTATTGTAGTAGCAGATGGCGAAAGCGATGGTTCCTGGCGTTTGGCCAAGGAATTCGGCGCCAAAGTCATCAGGATTCCCGAATGCGGGGGGCCAGCGCGGGCAAGGAATTTGGGTGCCCAAGCTGCAAAGGGAGATATTTTGTTTTTTGTGGATGCTGATGTGGCTGTTTGTGCAGAAGCTGTGGGCTATGCGATATCGGTGTTCAAAAATAATCCCTACTTAGCTGCTTTCATCGGCTCTTACGACGATGCTCCTGGAGATCCCGGTTTTCTATCGCAGTACAGGAACTTGCTGCACCACTACGTGCACCAAACAGGTAACGAAGAAGCTTCAACTTTTTGGGGAGCTTGCGGAGTGATTCGCCGGGAAATTTTTTTGCAGATGGGCGGCTTTAATGAGAGTTACCGCCAAGCTTCGATCGAAGATATTGAGTTCGGCTACCGTTTGAAACAAGCAGGTTATAAAATTCGGCTGTGCAAAACATTGCAGGTGAAGCATTTAAAGCGGTGGGAACCGATGGGGATGGTGAAAGCTGACTTTTTCTACCGAGCGCTGCCTTGGACAGAACTGATTTGGCGCGATCGCAAATTGAATAACGACCTCAACTTGCAAGTTTCAAACCGCATCAGCGTGATTTTAACTTATGCAGTCCTGCTGGCAATTTTGGGAACCTGCTGGTCGCTGAGCTTTCTGCTAGTGGCTGGTTTGCTGGCCGCACCACTGGTAGCAATTAATGCACCACTTTACCGATTTTTTCATCGTAAACACGGTATCCTATTTGCCCTGAGAACTATTCCGTGGCACTGGCTTTTCTACTTTTACAGCGGGCTGGCATTTGCGATCGGCACTGGTCGCTACTTATACCAAAAAAAGCCTGTGACTGGCAAAGTTAGCTTGCCAGTCTCAGCTCAATAAATCAAGGCAAATTGTGCTTAAACATCAGGTCGATCGAGAGTTTCTCAGGGTATTCACGGGTGCATCTATCCCTTCGACAAGCTATAAATAACTGTATAGTTGCGATAAAAAAGCTGGAGGTAGGCTGAGTGAAACATTATCCTGTTGCGATCGTCGGTGCAGGTCCTGCGGGCTTGACTGCTGCCTACGAGCTCGTCAAGCAAGGCATTATCCCTGTTGTACTAGAAAAAGGTGATAAAGTTGGGGGAATAGCTCGCACCGAAAGCTACAAAGGCTATCGTTTCGACATTGGCGGCCACCGCTTTTATACTAAAGTTGAAGCCGTGCAGCAGTTGTGGCAAGAGGTACTGGGAAATGAGTTTATTAAAGTGCCACGATTGTCGCGAATTTTTTATCGAGGTAAATTTTTTAATTATCCGATCAGTGCCTTCAATACTCTCTTTAATTTGGGCCTAATTGAGAGTACCCTAATTATTTTGAGTTATCTAAAAGTGAGAATTTGGCCGCTTCAGGAAGAAAAAACTTTTGAACAGTGGGTGATCAATCGTTTTGGCGAACGCTTGTATAAAACATTTTTTAAGACTTACACTGAAAAAGTTTGGGGCATTCCTTGTTCGGAAATTCAAGCCGATTGGGCGGCGCAGCGGATTAAAGGATTGTCGCTGACGACTGCAATTATTAATGCTTTGTTTGGCAGCAACGACACTAAAACATTAATCAAAGAGTTTGATTATCCGGCTTTGGGGCCGGGGATGATGTGGGAAAAGTTCGCGGAAGCTGTGGAGAATAAAGACGGCAAAGTTTATCTGGATACTAAAGTGATTAGCTTTGAGCGTGAAGGTAATAAGATTAAAAGTATTACTGCGGAGCAAAATGGAGAATTAATTCAATATTCGGCGGATAATTTCATTACGAGTATGCCGATATCGGCGCTGGTAGCAAGAATGAAACCGCAGCCACCAGAAGAGGTATTGCACGCCGCGCGATCGCTAAAATATCGAGATTTTTTGATTGTATCGCTGATTGTCAATCGCAAGGATTTGTTTCCTGACAACTGGATTTACATTCACTCCCCCGAAGTCAAAGTGGGACGCATTCAAAACTTTAAAAATTGGAGCGCCGCTTTAGTTCCCGACGCCAGCAAAAGTTGTTTAGGAATGGAATATTTCTGTAGCGTTGGCGACGAGATTTGGGAAATGTCGGACGCGCAACTTATCGAATTAGCAACTCGCGAGTTGGTTGGTTTGGGGTTAGCCAAAACTGCCGATGTTGAAGATGGAGTTGTCATACGGCAGCCCAAGGCTTATCCAGTGTACGATGCCGAATATCGAGGACACTTGCAGGTACTTGAAGGTTTTTTGAAGGGAATGGAGAATTTGCAGACGATCGGGCGCAACGGTATGCACCGATACAACAACCAAGACCATTCCATGCTGACGGGGATGCTGGCTGTGAGAAATATTCTCGGCGAAAAGCACGATTTGTGGGATGTGAATACTGAGCGATCGTACTATGAAGATTTTAGTGTCGATCGGTCAAAGGAAAAAAAGGATTCGGATTTGATTTCGCAGTCTAGTTGATATTTTTGGAACTATGGCGATGGGGCGATTCCCTACGGGATAGCTCCGCTTCACGTGCATCTTTTGTTTGTGGGCGATGGCTCAACTATCATCAGGTAACGGTGGCAATAATGCCTCTACTTGTACCAGCAAACGAGGTAAAACACCTGTAACAATATTCCAAATAACTTCCGAGAGCACTTGGTCATAGCGGTTAACCAAAATATTTCGTAAGTTAATCGCATTTCGCCAATCAATTTCGGGATGGAGGTGCTGAAACTAGATCGAAATTCTCCGAAATTCCTCCCCCAAAATTCCCCACTGCCGCTCTACGGTACTTTCCATAAAAACACTTTCCAGATAAGTCTCGCAAATCAACCATCATCAGATTAGTTTGATGTTTGGGATAATTTTCAACTACCTGCCGTCTAGTAATGGTATTCAAGCAACTTCAACCATACGACCTATAACCTCAGAGTGCTCAGTCCATGCATAAGTTATTTCATTTGTTTCTGGGTTTCGATACCATGACTCATCACAAACACTATTTCTACTATACACAATAATCACTTGCGCTCCTTCTTTAAAGAGATTAGGGGAGATTGGATGGATGGTGTATCCTGCAAAGACGTTTTCAGGGTGCTGTCGGTTATCAAGGATCACACCAGTCATATCTGGTCTTCGCTGTTGACAGCCTGGATCGGAGTATAAAGGCACATCTACCCAACGAACAGTTCTAACCACATTATCGGGCTTAACTTCTTCTCTAGGCAAAGAGTCTTGATGATGTGAATCGTGAAGAATTTGATATGTAGTTTTAAATATGACTGTTCCAGAAAGCTCAGAATCAATCAAATGGCTCAAACGTAGAAGTTTCTCCAACTTTAGGGAAGAAAGTTGGCGTACTATATCTTTGATATCAAGGATATCTCTTTGCGGATTAAAGTCAAATAGATTGTAAGTGTTAAAAACCTGTGAATACTTATTTTGCTTCCTTCCCAGGATAAGAAACTTGAGATTGTTAAAATTTTCATACTCCTTGTGACGAATGAAAATTTCTATAGTCTCCTCAATCTTTCTTGGCGTCTTGGTAGCCGTGACTTGGAAAGCAACTTTTCTATAAAAGTCTCCTAAATCTATTGCAGGATATTTATGTCCATCACGATCTAGATTGATGAGATCGTACCCGTATATAATATTGAGAAATTGGGCAATGAAAGATTGAAGAATCAAATTTTGATCCAGCAATCCGATCGCTCCTCGATACTCTACTGAATATTGTAAGATTCCTAAAAAATCACAAATTTTCTTTTGAAGATCTTCCTGAGCAAGCACCGATTATCCCTCTTTAACTCATGATTACAATTTTACTATAAATTGAGTCGGCTCATCCCAACTACAGCGATGAGCAACTCCTGCCGGAATAATGGCGATGTCTTCGGTACTGCGCCTTTCTCGCTCCTGCTTGCCATCGAGCGATCGCATCTAAAGAGACTTTTAAGCGATCGTTCACCACATATTCTAAATCAGCTTGTAACTCAACCATGCGCGAGGAAACCTCCAACGAGAGCAAGTAAGGTCTGAGCTAAAGTGAAGCAATGGCATCGCTAACTTTTACCATGAGTGTCATCGGATCGATCGGCGAAACAGTAAACCCGCACTTCTGGTAAAACTGCTTCGCATCTTCGGAGATAGCGTGTACGAGAATTGCGCGTATCCCTGCAATTTCAGCAGCTTGCAAAGTGCGAAGAATTGCATCCCGCAGCAAAGCGCGTCCGATGCCGGAACCTTGCCAGTTGCGATCGACTGCAAGCCGTCCAATCACCATAACAGGAATCGGCTCGGGCATATTGCGCCGGACTTTACCTGTTGCAGCAGTTTGTGCTATTGCTCCATTTGCAAGACAATAGTACGCAATGACTGCTTGGCGATCGCACAAAACATAAGTCCGTGAAGCCCCATCTGACTGATTTTTAAGAGCGCGACGCTTGAGCCATTCATCTAACTGACTGTTGCCTGAATTAAAGGTCTCAATTTGATGTAACGAGTTCAGTTTTTCAGGCGGGCAGAGTTGGTCTAAATCTCGATCTAATCCCACGGAGATTTTGTTTTTAGTAATGCGTTTAGCTTCGGATTTGGCGTCGGCGGTGCATCCAGAAGCGCCAAAAATTGCTTAAATTTAAGTTCATCTAACCCAAAAAAACAGCGATCTAGAATCACATCTTGAGCTTTTTGGTAAGCTGATTCAAGCATGAATTCCGATCGGCTTTTTCCCTGTAATTGCGCCGCGCGATCGATTAGAGCGCGTTGATTCGGCTTAGCTCGAATGTTGATTGTAACATCGCGGTTCTGGCTGACTGACCCTTCAGATGCTGGCGGGTGCATAATAGTAACTTCTGGCTAGACAGAGCATTAATTAGAGCTAGTAGCTCTAGAATATTCATATTGTAAATTTTTTGTATATACAATGTCAACACATTTACTGGAAGTTGCGATCGCGGATCTAGTTAACCGCGATGGAATCGTGAACTCACGCATTGTACGGGCAGCCCCCGCCGCCCCTGAGACAGGAGTTCTGGCCCCAGTCCTGATGTTGCCTTTCTAGGTGTGTTGTTGATAGTTGACACAAATTTTTTAAACTTGTGCTAACTCTTGACTACATACTTAAAACAGTGAAAATATGCTAAGACGCAAGCAACAAACAAACCAACCTATGAACTTTTCCCAGAAGTCAGGGGGCAAAAGTGCCACATCCCCAAAAATCAACTCAACAAAGAATCTCGGCGTCGGAGGATTGCGGAAATTACTTTTTGCCGCCGGAATAGCCTCTCTGTGCGCTAGCTGTCAAAATCCTCAAGCACCCACCGCCACAACTCCCGGAGGCAGCCCCGGAACCAGTCCCGCAGCCACTCCCGTCGCAGTCAGCAGCCCCGGAGACCCAAATACTGTCAAAATTGTCTCCATGCTCCCGATGACAGGTAGCGCCTTGGGTCAATCTCAAACAATGGTCAACGGCATCAAACAAGCACTTGCCGAAACCGACTCCAAAGCTTGCGACGGAAAAATCAAAATCGAATACGAAGTTTTCGATGACGCCACCGCCGCCGCCGGCAAATGGGACCCAGCCCAAGTAACGTCCAACTCCAACAAAGCCGTCGCTGACGGTGCGGTAGTTGCCGTCATCGGTCACTATAACTCCGGTGCCGCCAAACTTTCCATTCCCGTGCTCAACCAAGCTAACATCGTCATGATCAGTCCGGCCAACACTTATCCGGGACTGACTAAACCAGGAAAAGGCGAACCCAAAGAACCCAACGTTTATTATCCCGCAGGCACTCGCAATTTCACCCGCGTTGTCCCCGCGGACGACCTTCAAGGAGCTGTAGCTGGCAACTGGGCAAAATCTTTAGGCGTGCAAAAAGTCTACATTCTCGACGACCAAGAACTCTACGGCAAAGGCATCGCTGATGTTTTTGAAGCAACTTCTAAAAAGTTGGGAATTCAAGTCCTCGGAAGAGAGGGAATTGATATTAAAGCTAGCGACTACAAGGCGTTAATGAATAAGATCAAAGCTTTAAATCCAGACCTGATTTACTTCGGCGGTACTACTCAGAGCAACGCCGGACAAATAATTAAAGACATGAGAAATGTCGGGATGGCGGCTGATACAGTTAAGTTCATGGGGCCGGACGGCATTAAAGATCAAGCTTTAATTGATGCCGGAGGCAAAGATGCCGAAGGAGTTTATGCTACTTTTGGCGGCTTGCCTCCTCAAGAATTGACTGGTGTGGGTGCGAAGTGGTACGCAAGTTACAAGGCAAAATATAATGCTGAACCCGAAGCTTATGCAGCATACGCCTATGAAGCTGCTAAAGTTGCGATCGGCGCAATTAATAAAGTTTGCAAAAATGACCGCCCTGCTATCCGCGAAGCTGTCTTGGCAACTAAAGATTTTAACGGGGTACTGGGCACTTGGAGTTTTGACACCAACGGCGACACGAGCTTGACTACAATGTCAGGAAATGTTGTTAAAGGCGCCAAGTGGGAGTTCGTGAATGCGCTCAAGACGGAATAATTAATCAGAAGGAAGAGGGAAGAGGGAAGAGGGAAGAAGGAAGAAGGAAAAAAAATTCTTCAACTTTTTTCATTTCCCAATTTCCCATTCCTAATTTCCCATTCCTAATTTCCCATTACTTAAAAACATGAAAAACTGGAAAAGTATTCTCTTATATCTAGGTGTAGTTTATATAGTTTTGCTATTAGGCCCGATCGCCGGATTGGATTTGCCAAAAATCCTTGGAGAAATAGTCAGCAATCCTGAAGTTTTTATCCAACAATTATTAGTTGGTCTGGTCAACGGCGCGCTGATTGCAATTATTGCTTTGGGTTACACTATGGTTTATGGGATTATTGAGTTAATCAATTTTGCTCACGGCGATTTATATATGTTGGGGGCTTTTGCTTCCCTAACTGTGTTCGGGGCTTTTGGCATTCAAGACGGCGCGCCTTTAGGTATTGCTATACCGGTGATGTTAGTCGCTTTAATTGTATGTTCGGTGTTTTGTGCTGGACTGAATATTGTTGTCGAAAAGTATGCTTATCGACCTTTGCGAAATGCTCCCCGTTTGGCTCCTTTAATTTCAGCAATTGGAGTTTCTTTTATTTTCCAAAATATGGGGTTATTTTGGGGAGGATTGAAAGCTTTTATTCCGGTGATGGGTTCTAATTCTGCTGCGCCGAAAAGTTTTCCCGATTTGTTACCGCGAGTTGATATTTTCAAAGCTTTGGGGATTCAAACGAGTATTGTATTTACTACGAAAGATTTAATTGTGTTGGTGGTGGCGGTTGTATTGATGGTTTTGCTTCATGTTTTTGTCCAATACACTCGTCTGGGAAAGGCGATGCGGGCAACGGCTCAAAGCCGCGATGCTGCTAAGATTATGGGAATTAATGTGGATCAGATTATTGCTCTGACTTTTTTGATTGGGGGAGCTTTGGCGGGTTCGGCGGGAATTTTGGTGGGTTTGTACAACAATACTATTGTTTTTACGATGGGGTTTACAGCGGGTTTGAGGGCTTTTACGGCGGCGGTTTTGGGGGGAATTGGCAATATTGTCGGGGCGATGTTAGGAGGGGTTTTGATTGGGTTGCTTTCGTCTTTGAGCGATCAGTATTTGTCGAGCCGCTGGACTAATGCTTGGGTGTTTGGGGTTTTGGTGGTGATTTTGGCTTTTCGGCCAGGCGGCTTGTTGGGAGAAAATGTTCAGGAGAAGGTTTGAAGTTGGAGGGTTTAAATAATCGCAAGAGATACTTATCATAATAAGGTAAGGAGTGCTTGAGAAAAGGAGGAGTGGATAATTACAGATGCGTTGGATCTCATACCAATTTAATATGAAGCTGCATAGAATAGGGCTTCAAGAATAAAATTGTAAGATGACAACGAACTAATTTGCTC
>NZ_JAUBPU010000027.1:0-71033 GCF_036700885.1 Microcoleus sp. S13_B4 | reverse complement strand
TTTCGACTCCGAGTTAACAATTTTTCTTGATTTTACATCATCTTACATTTGTCTCACATTTATTTGAAATGACTATAACTCACCCCAAGCTATAGCTTTAACTTCCTTACTATATCCTTCACCACCGAATGTTTGTGCATAGACTGTAACTCCTGGAAAACCAGGGCTTCCATATCCACACTTGGCATTAGCGATTCGACTACCTTCTAAGTAGTAATGCATTAATCCTTTGATAGTCATTCTCTCTCGCGAGGATGACCTGTCAAATTCCAGCGTCAATGTTCCAAGATAATCGCCCTGCCGAGGAGTAGCTGAAGCTTGCATATTAACTATTGATACCAATTGAGCAGGCAGTGCATCTACATCTTGCTCAAAACGATTTTGAATAGGAACTGGAATCGTAACCGTTTGTTGTTCTTGCCAGTTTTTATTAAGCGAGCTAAGAAAATCCTTTGGGAAAGACCAATAGAAATTGTAATTTTGACGATCAACTACAACTAAAAATGTTGGATTGGGCTGGATTAACCAATAATTAATAGTCGTTACTGCAATGGGAACTCGAATTGAATCGCCTTTGAATTCAGACTCTTCTGTACCTTTGCATTGAACGTTAAATAACTTTCCAGTTGGGTACTCTCCTTGCATAAGCTCACAAATGAAATCAATCCCCATATCCCGATCTTGTTGAACAGGATGAACATTACAAAACTTAGTGAAAACTGAATTAAGAAGGTCAGCAGCACTTACACCAATTCTCTGAGCGTCTGTACGTTTAGGTAAATTAGGTAAATTTGTCATTACGGTAATGGAGCTTTTTTCACAATCTTAACTAAACCGCTATCTAAGGCGAAAGCAAATAGGAATAGAAATACTTTAAGTAGAAGATGATTTTGTCTGTCTAACTTAGAATTGTATGGCAGTTTCGGTATAATACTTAATATAATACAAAAATACCGCAACTTCACTCTTACTCTCATTACATATCAACCCATAAAAATCTTATTGCCAAAAAAACCACTTTATGGTAAACTAGAAGATTGTGAATATTAATCAAAAGTAAAGTAACAAGCCGGGAGAAATCAAAATGACACAGCAAACCCTGCACGGAACCAGCCGCAAAAGAAAAAGAACATCGGGTTTTCGCGCCAGAATGCGTACCGTAAACGGTCGATTGGTAATCAAAGCTCGCCGCAGCAAAGGTCGCCACCGCCTTGCAGTTTAGCACTGCATCAAGGTAGAGAGACCTCAACGATCGCCCTACGCCATGTTGCCCGAGACAAACCGACTTAAGCACCGAAAAGACTTCAGCGCCGTATACCGCAAGGGAATGCGCCGTAACTCGGCCCATTTCAGCTTAAGAGCTCTGCGTAAACCCAAAAGCGTCGAAGTAAGCAAACCGACAGCCGAAAAATCCTTGCAGCCCACTCGCACAGGTATTTCCATCAGCCTGAAGGTTAGCAAACGCGCTGTAGTCCGCAACCGGATTAAGCGTCAGATTCGGGCAGCTTTGCGACACCTATTGCCCCGATTAAAATTCGGGTGGGATTTAGTAATTGTCGTGCGTCCGATCGCACAAGAGTGCAATTATGCAGAAATTCTGCAAGAATTAGAGCAGTTGTTGGTAGAAGCCGAGGTACTAGATGGGAATTCGAGAGGAAGTATATTATGAAGGCGGCCCCGCGCCGGGAGACTTGATTATCAACTTACTCCTGGGGCTGACTGTGGTGGGAATCCCCCTAGCAGTAGGAGCAATTGTCCGGGCTCTGTGGCTGCGGTATCGGATCACGAGCCGCCGAGTGTCCGTAACTAGCGGTTGGATGGGGGGCGATCAGACAGACGTTATCTACTCAGATATAGTCAAAATCGTCACAGTACCTCGTGGTTTCGGGAGTTACGGAGACATGGTACTCACCATGAAAAATGGCAGCCGCTTGGAACTAAGAGCTATGCCGAAATTTCGAGCCCTGTATGACTACATTAACGAAAAACTGCCCGTAGCCGCTCAAAAAGCAAACGCGGCCGAAGCTAAATAAGCGAACCGCTTCGCCCTCAAATCAGGGTAAAGTGAGTGCGAGTATTGGCAAACTCATTACAACAAACCCGCAGACCGGGCGGTCGATCGACGGGCAATGTCCTAAGATAGAGACAAAACCCTAAAAATTGAGGCGGCTCGCCTTCAGCGGGTAAAAATAGTTCTCAACAGCAAACATAGAGCACCTAAATTAACTCAAAGCGAATGGATTTCGGTATCTCGTTTCTCTCCAACAACCTCATGCTCCCGATCCTAGATTTTTTCTACGGGATCGTGCCAAGCTACGGTTTAGCGATCGTAGCTCTGACGCTCGTGATTCGCTTTGCTCTTTATCCTCTCAATGCAGGCTCTCTTCGCAATATGCGGCGCATGAAAGTAGCGCAGCCGTTGATGAAAGAGCGAGTAGATCAAATTCAAAAACTTTATAAAGAAAATCCTGCAAAACAGCAGGAGGAAATGAGCAAAGTATACAAAGAATTTGGTAATCCTCTAGCAGGATGCTTCCCGTTGGTTCTGCAAATGCCAGTGCTGTTTGCACTGTTTGCAACGCTACGGGGTTCGCCGTTTTCTGACATAAATTACAGCGTCAACGTTCAAGTTTTGCCGAAAGAACAAATCGAAACTGTTCAACCGCAAGCTTTTGCTACACCGCCACAAAATATTTACGTCACAGGTACTTTTCATGCTCCTGTTGTGGGCATAATTCCAGGCGGCGACAAACTCGCAGTCGGCGACACAACCAAGATTAATTTTCAAACCCCAGAGGGCAAACCTCTCACAGCGCTAGCTGCAGAAAATAAGAGCGAAATCGACTTTGAACCCCGGTGGAAAGTCATCAAAGGCGAAGAACTGGTCAAGGTAGATGAACAGGGCAACATCACGGCCTTAGCGCCCGGTGAAGCCACAGTTCAAGGCACAATCCCCGGATTGGCTACTAACAAAGGATTCCTGTTTATTGAAGCTCTAGGCCGCGTTGGCGCGATCGACTCAGACGGTACAATCCACTGGGATATTTTGGTAATGATCCTGGGCTTCGGCATCAGTTTGTATATCAACCAAACCCTTTCAGGACAAGCACAAGGGCCAAACGACAACCCCCAACAGGCTACAGTCAACAAACTGACGCCAGTAATATTTTCAGGGATGTTTTTGTTCTTTCCCCTGCCCGCCGGCGTGTTGATGTATATGCTGATTGCTAACATCTTCCAAACAGTTCAATCGTTTATTTTGTCGCGAGAACCCCTGCCCGAAAACCTCCAAAAAATAGTGGACGAAGCAGAGGCGAAAACCCAAAAAGAACAAGGATTAGATGCACTTCCCTTTGAGCCCAAGCGTTCTAAGAAAAAGGCTTGATTTTAACAACAATGAAAGACTCTCAAATGCAGCGCGGACAGGCATGGTTAGAAGAATTGCTACAACTGTCCGCAATTCCTTCAAAAGTGGTATGCGAACAACAAGAAGATTGCTATTGGATGACAATAGATGAAAGCAATCTGACTAGAGAACAAGTGGCAATCTTAGTCGGGCCAAACGGTAATGTAATAGATGCCATTCAGTACCTCTGCAACACGGTTCAGAATATAGGTCAGGAAGTAGAGGAGTCAATTCCTTATACTATTGAACTAAATGGCTATCGTATCCGCCGTCAAGAGGAATTGCGCTCGATGGCAGAGTACGCAGCAGACCAAGCCCGATCGACGGGAGTTGAATTTGAACTCAAATCGCTGTCTTCTGCAGAACGCCGTCAAGTCCACAGCTTTTTGAGCGAATGTGAGGACATAGAAACTTACAGTCAAGGACAAGAACCCGATCGGCGTTTGGTAGTGCGGCTGCGCTGACGCTAAAGAAGGAAGAAGGAAGAAGGAAGAAGGAAGAAGGAAGAAGTTAAAAAATTAACTATTCCTTTTGACCTTTGAATTCAAGAAGTAGGAAGGCGAAAGATTATGGAGACAATTTATATCCCTCATCTACTCACAAAAACAGAGCGGAAAGAGGTCATTGATTTTGAAGAATTTATCCCCGATTTAGAAACTCTTACTCCGGTGCGAGGACGACTGCAAGTGACTCACCAAGGGAATTATCTTGAGGTGAAGGCGAAAGCAGAAACAATAGTTACTCTCACCTGCCACAGATGCTTGAAACAATACAATCATCGTTTGGTCCTAAACTCATCGGAACTAATCTGGCTCGAAGAAACAGCAAATCCAACAGATTCAAGTTCAGCAGAAATAGAAGTGGCTTTAGAAGATTTGGTGGAAAATTTGTCCCCGGGTGGCTATTTCTCTCCGGGCGATTGGGTATACGAGCAAATGTGCTTGGAACTGCCGCATAAACAGATATGCGATACTGAATGTCCGGGAATTTCTTTAACTGATGATGCAAATACAGAAAGCTCAGAAACAGTCTCAGACAGTCGCTGGGCGTCTCTGGAAGCACTTAAACGGCAATTGCCTTAGTCAGTTGGCAGTTGGCAGTTGGCAGTTGGCAGTTGGCATTAGCTAATAACAAATAAGAAATAACAAATAAGAAATAACCACTGACAACTAACAACTAACAACTAACAACTAACAACTAACCACTGACAACTGACTAATGACTATTTTTAGCGACGAGTTTGAATTACTGCTGCGATCGCGCTACCCCCTAATTTACATTCCGACACGGGAGGAAGAGCGCGTAGAAGCGGCGATCGCCCAATGTGCCAAAAAACAAGGTTCTCGCGCCGTCTACATCTGGGATTTTGTTGATGGCTACCAAGGCAATCCCAACGATGTTGGTTTTGGCAAGCGCAACCCGCTGCAAGCTTTGGAATTTCTCGAAAAATTACCCGCCACCGCCCCGGCTATCTTTATTCTGCGCGACTTTCAGCGGTTTTTGGAAGATGTCTCGATTTCCCGCAAGCTGCGGAATTTGGCGAGACTCCTCAAATCTGTACCCAAAAATATTGTCATCGTATCTCCTCTAATTTCGATCCCGGAAGACCTCAGCGAAGTTATGACTGTTTTGGAATTTCCCCTGCCTGCGGCGGCGGAAATCAAAATTGAGGTGGAAAAGCTGTTAGGGGCTACCGGACAAGCCATTGAAGGGCGTTTGCTGGACGAAATGGTGCGCTCCTGTCAAGGTCTGTCTATCGAACGAATTCGCCGAGTTTTGGCAAAGGCGATCGCCACCAGAGGCGAACTCCATCCCGACGACGCGGAACTGATTTTAGAAGAAAAGCGCCAAACAATTCGTCAAACTCAAATTCTGGATTTTTACCCAGCCCGCGAAAATATTTCCGATATTGGCGGTTTGGACAATCTCAAAGAATGGCTGCTGCGGCGCGGCGGTGCTTTTTCCGATCGAGCCCGCCAATACGGTTTGCCGCATCCCAGAGGTTTGTTGTTAGTGGGAATTCAAGGAACCGGAAAATCCTTAACAGCAAAGGCGATCGCCCACCACTGGCATTTGCCTTTGCTGCGGTTGGATGTCGGGCGTTTGTTTGCCGGATTAGTAGGAGAATCTGAATCCCGCACCAGACAAATGATTCAGCTAGCGGAAGCTTTGGCCCCCTGCGTGCTGTGGATTGACGAGATTGACAAAGCTTTTGCAGGATTAGACGGTAAAGGGGATTCCGGGACAACCAGCCGGGTGTTCGGGACTTTTATTACTTGGTTGGCCGAAAAAACTTCGCCTGTTTTTGTCGTAGCAACAGCCAACAACATCCAGTCTTTGCCGCCAGAAATGCTGAGAAAAGGCAGGTTTGATGAAATATTTTTTGTGGGTTTGCCAAGCCAGGAGGAACGGCGGGCGATTTTTGAGGTACATTTGTTGCGGTTGCGATCGCACAGCATCAAAAATTACGATGTAGAGCGCTTAGCTTACGAAACTCCCGATTTTTCAGGAGCCGAAATCGAGCAAACTTTGATTGAAGCAATGCACATTGGGTTTAGCCAAAATCGAGACTTTACCACAGATGATATTTTAGAATCAGCTAGTCAGATGGTGCCCTTAGCAAGAACGGCTCAAGAACAAATCCAGTTTCTCCAAGATTGGGCCGCTGCTGGGAAAGCTCGTCTTGCTTCTAGATACGGCAGTTTGAGCCGCCGGATTCAGGGATAAGCTTTTGAAGTCAGTAGTCAGTAGTTAGTAGCCAGTTGTCAGTTGGCAGTTACCAGATTTTATTCAACATTCAGCAGTCAACTCTCAACAGTCAACTTTCTTCCCTCTCCCTTCTTCCTTCTTCCTTCTTCCCTCTCCCTTCTTCCTTCTTCCTTCTTCCTTCTTCCTTCTTCCTTCTTCCTTCTTCCTTCTTCCTTCATTTGCGGTTTTATGAACAGTGTATATAGCGTTTTCAAATTTTTAGTGGGTTTTCTGCTCGCGATCGTCCTGATGGCAGGTGCTAGCGTGGCGGCTGCACTTTACTTTGCCGCTAAGCTAACGACTGTGCCCGAAAGACCTGTTTTTCCCAACGACAAACCATCTGTTCAGATTGCAGGCGCTGAGCCGAAGTCAACAGCCGAGGCTAGCCCTGTTTCTACATCTAGCGATGCCCCGTCTCCGAAACCGCTGGAACCGGGAGCTTACCGAGCTCTGGTGACTCAGCCGATCGGCTTAATTCTGCGGGATAGTGGCAACCGAGACTCGAACCGCATTGGTGGTGTTGGTTATAAGGAAAAAGTCGTGGTTTTGGAAGAGTCGCCGGACAAAGAGTGGCAGCGAATTCGGGTTGAGGATGGCAATCGCGAAGGTTGGGTCAAAGGCGGCAATACTGAAAAAGTTGAGGGCGAATAGGACTTAAGGCTCAGATCGTGTCCTGTAAAATAACCATTATCGGTTTGTAGTGAGGACGCAGAGTCCCGATCGTTGAACTAGACTCCAATTGCATTCATTCGCTCTCATCTCTGGAAATTAGCTGCGTTTACCTGCGTTTATCTACTTCGAGCTGCGGTTTCCCGATTGAGCGAAGATTTATGCAATAAGTCTAATATTAATCTCCTGATTCACAAAGCTAATATCACACTTGCTTATAAAAGTCAAGCTAAATTTATTTACGATATTGGGAATTGCAGTCTGAGACGCTGAGACTGTAGGTGCGATCGCCCCTGCTAAATCCTGAATTTTACATAAAAGCCCAGCGCACAAAAGGTTTCAAGAGCTAAAACTCAACAGAAAAACCCAAAAATACATAGTATTAACTTATGTTATTCAGGAGAGTATGTTAAGAAAATTAGCAACATTTTAAGGTTAGTTGCAAAACGCAGGCTGTTGTCACCGCCGAACAGGCAAGAGTGGTAGCTTGGATTACAAGATGTAAGTTTTCAGCTCTTCAGCTACCAACAATAAAAAATATGTACGACAAACGTCCCGATCGAGATTTGGCGACTGCTGCTGTTACTGCCGCTTTGGGAGCTGGGGTCGTTACCTCTTTTGCGGTGAGCAGAGGGCAAAATCCGCTGGTAGGTATCGCAATTACTGTTTTTGCAGCGGGAGTAGCTGTAATTTGCGATCGGTTCGGCTTAATTTAAGCGATCGTCGATTTTTTAATACAAAGTCAACTTATCAAAAAATCCCCGCCCTATTTGCAGCTAGCAAAAGTGGGGATTTTTAGTGGCTAGTTTTTTGGTTAATCAGCGGTACTTTCCTAGACGCACTCGCCACATGAAGAAGCCGCGTTTCTTAACAAAAAACCTGCGATTTCCGGCTCTTTACCCGACAACAAATTAAGGTGATGACAGCCTGCGCGCAAGTCTTGTGGTAATTTCTGCGGCAGCCAGATAAAATATTAGCCAGCACTACCCCAGAACTTATTCTCTTTCGGTCTCAAAGGCTAAGATGTGCCTGCAAACTTTTTTGCTGAGTCTCGCCTCTCTAGAAGCAGCGATGCTATCTTGGTTGTTACCTGTAATTATTTTTGACGGTAAATTTTTTATAAAAACGGGTGCTTCGCGCTTTCCAGGTAGAACTTAGCGTTGATAGAATCCAAGCCAAGCGTGCCAAAAATCATTTTGGGCAGTTTGCTCACACAACCCACCCACAATTTCACACTAAAAAATTATGGAATCTCTTGCTTACCTCGAACTTGCTCTTGTTTGCGAAGCACCCGCCGAGTCGAAAATTTTTGATCAGCCCAAGTGGCAAAACCTATCGAGTCAGACTTACGTCCGTTTGCTGTCTCTGGCTTTGATGCTGTCGGTTTTGAGTGCAGCCGGTTCGGCTTTTGCTCAAATAGATCCGGGATATCCAAATTTGCGCTCTGTTCAAGACAGGTTGCGGGAACTCGGCTATTTTCCCAGATCTTCGACAGGTCAACTCGGCCCGGTTACTCAACAAGCTCTGACTAACTTTCAGCGAGACTATCAACTGTCGCTGACTGGTAGACCCGATCGAGCTACTGTGATAGCACTCAACAGTTTGGCTGGGGACGATCGACCTTTTAAAACTATTTATACCAATTATCGGGAACTGGATTTTGGAGACGCCGGTGCAGATGTTTCGGCTCTCCAGCGCAGGTTGAAGCAGCTAGGCTACTTCAGCGCGCATCCTACAGGGAGTTTTGGCGAAGTTACTCAAAATGCCGTTAGATACTTCCAGCGAATTAATCGACTGCGGGTGACAGGAGTTGCCGATAGGCAAACTTTAGCTTTGCTGTTTGGTTCCACCCGGCCGGTTCCCCCCGTTACGCTTCCGGGGGATATTTCGGGAAATGGCGGTTGCAAGGGGCTGCGCTTCGGGGACACAGGGGCGACGGTAGACTTGATCCAGCGGCAATTAAAAGCTTTAGGCTATTTTGAAGGCGGCGTTGACGGTAAGTTTCGGGAACGCACTCTCTACGCTGTGACTCGTTTTCAGCAAGATTACAATCTGGTTTCTGACGGCTGCGCTGACACTGCTACTTTGACTGCTATCGATGCCCAGATGAGGCAAGCTGAAATTACCTCATGGACTAAGGAAGATGACCAACAGAGTAATGCCGGAGATTTTCTAGAGTTGGGCGACAGAGGCCGACAAGTAGAATTTGTGCAGCGGCGGCTGCAAGAATTGGGTTATTACAGGAGCCAGATTCACGGTTGGTTCGATCGACCAACTCAAGCAGCTTTGATCCGGTTTCAGAGAGATAGCGGGCTGTTCGGGACTGGCAGAGTCGATCGCAGCACTCGATCGGCTTTGCGGCAAGGCAACAGGCAGGCAGCAGCGCCTGTGCAGCCAATCGCCACTGGTCTGCGACGGGGCGATACTGGGCCTGCTGTCCGACAACTTCAGTCTGCGCTCAGAAGTCTGGGCAAAAACCCCGGCCCGGTGAACGGAGTATTTGGAGCCGAGACCGAGTTTGCGGTGCTGTCGTTTCAGCAGGAACGCAATTTGTCACCGGCTACGGGTATTGCCACTCCCGCAACTTTGGCGGAACTCCAAAACGGATTAGCTGGTCGGGTAGCTGTTCCTGCTGTTCCAATTAGCAGCAGTTTCAACTCTCGATCGAGCATTCAGCAATTACAAAGGCGGCTGCAAGACCTCGGCTTTTACACAGGCTCGATCAGCGGAGTTTTTGATACTCCGACGAGAGATGCCCTCGATCGAGCTCAGCGCAGTTACGGGGTCAGCAGCGACGATTTGTTGAGCCAAACTTTTTAGCTCCAGGCTTACGGACACTACATCAAAGAAATCGGGTTTCTCGTTTCCGACTCATTCCTGAAATGATGTATTTTTCTGAAGAAACCCGGTTTCCGCGTAACTGTGAGCGCACTTGGGCTACCAATTTTTTGTTAAAACTTGTAACAATCCGTACTTGAAATGCGAAAATAGGCTATGTTCACTCGATTGAATCCGGGGCGCTGCTGCCGTTCTGGGCGATCGACCTCGGACAAGACCAATTGCTGGAAACCAAAGACGGCCATCCCATCCGCAAAGCTTCGTGGCACACCGTATGAATGGTTAGCTGGCAGTCTAGCAGGTGCAACCCAGACTTTTCAGCTTGCTTCATGCCCATTTTCAAAATCGAATCGTTGTTAAATTCGATCGTTCTGTTGCACTGAACGCAGACTAGGTGGTGGTGGTGATGCGGGTAAGGCTGGTTTATTTCATAGTGTTTGTGACCTTCGGCTAGTTCGAGTTCTCGGAGCAGGCTCATCCTTGCCATTAACTTTAAAGTTCGGTAAATGGTGGACAAGCTAATGTTTTCTCCGCGATTTTTTAACAAAGTGTACAAATCCTCGGCGCTCAGGTGATTGCCTTTGGGGAGGTTCTGAAAAACGTGCAAGATGGTTTCCCGTTGGGGAGTCATCCGCCAGCCTTTGTCATTGAGTTCGGATTTGAATGAAGACGCGGTGTAAAGTGCCATTGTGACCCTCTCAAGAAAGTCTGCCTATTGACAATAATACACAACGATCGAGATATTTTGCAAATATCGCTGCTTATTGAAAAAAGATTGAGGAAAAAATTTGGTTTTTGATATTTTTTGACTTTTAACAAGCTTTATGACTGAAAGCATCCAGGATACAAGCCCCCGGATTCATCCGTCCAGAAATAAAAAACCTGTATCCGATGAAACTTGCCCCCCGAATTTATGCGTGGGGCCAATGCTTCAATTCTAAAATCTAAAATCTAAAATCTAAAATCTAAAATCGATTGACTTGCTGCAGAGGACAGAGAAGTTGTTTAGAAGTAAATATTGTTACTTCTGCCTCATGCCTCATGCCTTCTGCACAAGTGCCAAATGCCTTGCTCCCTGATTAATCGCGCTGACTGACCGGCCCAATTTAAGTCAGAGACTCCAGATAGTCGCGGACGCGGTTGCGACGCTTGGGTTGGCGGAGTTTTTGCAAAGCTTTGGCTTCAATTTGGCGGACTCGCTCGCGGGACAAGTCGAGCGCGCGACCGATTTCTGCCAGCGAATAGGGGTGTCCGTCGCCCAAACCAAAGCGCATCAAAATTACATCTCGCTCCCGGCTGGTCAAATCTGCCAGCAGTTGCTGTAAGTCCCGGTGCAGAGCTTCTCGCATCAGCATTTCTTCTGGGGAGATGCTGTCGGTTTCGAGCAAGTCGCCCAACTCTGTATCTTTTTCGTTGCCTACTTTAGTTTCCAAAGAAACAGAACGGGGGACTCGCAGCAAAACTTCTCGGACTTGGGAGGCAGTCATGTCCAACTCGACAGCGATATCTTCGATCGTAGCTGTCCGACCTTTTTCTTGAGAAATTTTGCGCTGGGCTTTTTTGATTTTGTTAAGCTTTTCGGTGATGTGGACGGGGAGGCGAATTGTGCGACTTTGAGTGGCGATAGCCCGCGTAATTCCCTGCCGAATCCACCAGTAGGCATAGGTGCTAAACCGATAGCCCCGCGTCGGATCAAACTTTTCTACAGCTCGCTCCAGTCCGAGAGTACCTTCTTGTATTAAGTCGAGTAATTCTAAACCGCGATTTTGATATTTTTTCGCCACCGAAACCACCAGGCGCAGGTTCGCCTTAATCATGTGGTCTTTAGCTTCGACGCCTTCAGCTTGAATTCTTTCGATGGTCTCGACGGTCATCTCGGCTAACTCGGCCCAGTGGCGCTTGCCTTCGGACATAATTCGCTTGAGTTCTGGCACGTCACCGACACCGGCGGTTAATGCCCAGCGTTCCAGAGAAGGTTTATGTCCCAACTGTGCGGATAACCGATCGCGCACCTCAATTAAATGCACGAAGCGCGCAATTAGCCCTTCTTCCTGGGATGCGACGGTGTTGCGTAATTCCAGCAATTTGATATAGCGCTGAACTTTTTGAGCTTCCGAGACTTCTTCGTCTCTACCCAAGAGACGAACCCGACCTATTTCTTGGAGGTACAGGCGCACTAAATCTGTAGTGCGACGGCTGGCATTTTTTTGCAATTTTGCTGCTGGGTCTGCATCTTCTGTCTCTGCTGGGTCTTGGTCGAGCAGTTCGTCTCCAGCTTCTTCAGCATCTTCATCCAACACATCACCTTGCAAGGGATTGACTCGCAGTTGTTCGTCGAATTCAGCTTCAGCGTAAAAAGAGGTGGCTGGCATAGTGATTTTCTCAGTTGCTCCGGGTGAAAAGATGCTACGCTTAGCGGTTATTTATAATTAAGATGCCCACTTGGTTAAGACGAAGCATCACCGCTTTGTGTTTCTTTACTAACTTTCCTGACTTTTCTGCTGTTGGAGAGATCGAACTTTTGCTGCCCCACTTGTTTTACCAAGATTCTGGAAAACGCTAAGAACTTTCTGATGTAACAGGTTGAAGGCCCGAAAAGTGTGTTGTACTTCTTTGTTTATGTAGCTAGTATAGATAGTGACTGGCTAGAAACAAGTGACGTTAGTCAGAAGTTAAGTTAATCTTCATCACCAATAACCTGGTTCCCGATCACTTCGGAAAATTAGCCATTTTTTTAATAAAACTTTATATAACTCGGCGCTCTTGATTAAATACGCTGTTGTGAGCGCAGAACTTTAATCCATTACAGCATATGAGCTTCAGAGTTGCTATAGTCCGCAGTACCGAGTTATTGGCTGACGCAAAAACCGGGTTTCTTCCTCAAATTTCTGGATTAAAACCTAGAAGTTTGAGCAAGAAACCCGGTTTCGGGATCTCTTTTGCCTAAGTCGCGACTTTGAGGCGGCGATCGACCGATAATTGTTTTGCTGTTGGCTGCTGCTTCCCCGGTGATCTCCTCGAAAATAACCAAGATCAGAAACCGGGTTTTTTGGCACTCGGCCTGCATAGAAAGCGCAGGTTTCTCCTCGCTGTTACCGGGCTAAGCGGGTTTTAGTGAGAATGGTACGATCGGGCGCGAGTCAACTCAAATTAAAATTGCTAGCGTGGGTAAAGTTTCATTAGTTCCCTCACCTGTTCGGCGTGATAGGAACTGCGAGTTAAGGGAGAAGCGACAACTTGCAAGAATCCCAAAGATTCGCCAAACTTTCTCCAAGCATCAAACTGTTCTGGAGGCACAAAGTTTTCTACGTTCAAGTGCTTTTGAGTCGGTTGCAGATACTGTCCAACTGTTAAAATATCGCAGCCGACAGCCCGTAAGTCCTGCATCGCCTCCCGAATTTCGGCGTCTGTTTCTCCCAGTCCCACCATGATGCCGGATTTGGTGTAAACCCCAGGTGCGAGTTCGCGGCTTCGCTGCAATAGTTCCAAGGTGCGATCGTACTTTCCTTGCGGCCGCACCTTGCGGTAAAGTCGCTTTACGGTTTCGGTATTGTGGTTGAGTACCTCTGGCCGGGCTGCGAGAATGATTTCTAAAGCCTGCCAGTTGCCGCACAAGTCGGGAATCAAAACTTCTATAGTTGTATCGGGCATCGCCGATCGCACCGCTTGAATGCACTCGACAAACTGAGACGCGCCCCCATCCGGCAAATCGTCCCGGTTCACAGAGGTAATCACGACGTGGTTGAGTTTTAGCCGCTGCACCGCTTGCGCCAATCTTTGGGGTTCTGTGGGATCTAAAGGTTGGGGCTTTTTCTCAAAATCAATGTCGCAGTAAGGACAGGCGCGGGTACAAGCCGGGCCCATAATCAAAAATGTCGCAGTACCTGCGTTGAAGCATTCGCCGATGTTCGGACACGAGGCCTCCTCGCAAACCGTATTCAGGGATAAATCCCGCAAAATTTCTTTGACGTTGCCGACGCGCTCCCACTGGGGGGCTTTAACTCGCAACCACTGGGGCTTAACTGTCACGTCTGTCTCCGCCTGAGTAGTATTTTACAAATAATTATATACGAGCTTGCTCAATTTTAACTTGAGTGTGATAAGCTAAAAATCTATTGACTAAATTCGGGATGTAGCGCAGCTTGGTAGCGCACCTCGTTCGGGACGAGGGGGTCGCAGGTTCAAATCCTGTCATCCCGATTATAAAATTAAATTGGATATTCCGCAGCAAGTGACTTTGTTTTGGGCGATCGTCCGGGTGTGTAGATTTGTGGTACGCATAAATTAGTCGGTGGGGCGATTCCATACGGGATAGCTGCGCTTCACGGGCGTGTTAATTCCCCTTTGCTAAAAAATCAACTGTAGCGACTGTTTTGGCAGAGGGAATTAGAGAATAAGGCGTAAAGAATCACAGCAGCAGTAGAGAGTAGCGAACAAGTCTTTGCCTTCTCCCTCTGTGATGATTTGGGACTGTGTTTAATCACACGTACTTGCTCAATGCTGAGAACTTTGACCAAGGTTTGAAACCGGAGGTAAGTATAAATACTGCCAGAATAATTCTTAAATACAAGTTTATTAAGATTTACATCTTGAGATAGATGAATTAATAGCTGAATGAGCTTATAATAAAACCTAATTGTTAGCGTGTCTAAAATTGACCCACAAACCGGAGGATATTCCAATGCAAATAAGTGGCAAAGCCTTCGGCTCCTGCTCTCGCTGCGAAACATTACCCGCCAAAATAGAGGGCAGGGGAGGTCTATACCTGTGGTTTCCAGTATCGCACACGCTGACCAAGGTTATTTCTGCACTAACCAAGGCTGAACTCGAATTCCGGCTGTTAGAAGAGAGCAAGTGTTTGTACATTATGCTTGAGGGAATAGCCAAAGAAAAGTTTAACGCCCTAGCATCGTCGGCGCTGACAACTCAAGAGTTGAAAGAGACAAAAGTTTTGTGGATGCGCGAAGTTGAACAGCCAAAATTTAGCGATTTTTATCGTAGCACTTCCTTAGACTCTTTTATTAATTTGAGTAACTCTGATTGGCTGTTAGATTTATTGTCCGAAGAACGGATTACTACACATTTTCAGCCCATTGTTTATACCTCAGATACTTCTAAAATTTTTGCTCATGAAGCCCTGCTCCGAGGAATTGACGAGCAAGGAGACTTAATTTATCCGGGTCGGATTTTTGCCCAAGCAGAATCAGCAGGTCTAATTTTTCAACTAGATGTTTTAGCCCGGACTCGCGCTATTCGCGAAGCCAATGTTTACGCTCTCCAAGAATTACTTTTTATTAATTTTTCTCCCACTTCAGTTTACGATCCCGCTACCTGCCTGCGAAGAACAGTACAGGCTATTGATGAAGCGGGAATTCCTCACAGCAATATTGTTTTTGAAGTAGCGGAATCTCAGCACCCTCCTGATATCGATCACTTGATTAATATTTTGAGGTTTTACCGAGAAGCTGGATTTTTAATTGCCCTAGACGATTTCGGCAGCGGTTCTTCTAATTTAAATTTGATGCACCAACTGCGTCCTGATTTTATTAAGTTGGATATGGAATTGATTCGCAACGTCCATCAAGATTATTATAAGGCACTAATTACGGAAAAGATGTTAGAAATTGCCGCTCAATTAGAAATTAAAACTATTGCTGAAGGTGTGGAAACTTTGGAGGAGTTAGAGTGGGTACGGCAGCGGGGAGCAACTTTTGTCCAAGGTTATTTGATTGCTAAGCCCACTTCTCCGCCGATCGCAGTTACGAGCTATATTGGTGGTGTTGAAGCAGTGCCTATGTCTGCTTAAAATGTTGGCAGTTGCGGTAAAGCGCAACCGCCAACGAGTCTTTTAAACGCTTAAGTTGCGCCGCAAAAAGCTTTCTAAGGATTCCATTCTCAGGCCATAGATTGATTCCAAGTTTTGCACTTCTTCGGGAGTGCAGAAATACTCGTTACCCAGCAATACCCGCAAAGTTCCTAAGTCTTTTTGAGCTTGAGGATTCAATAAACCCAAGGCATTTCTCAAACCGTCAAACACAACCAGCGGCGGGTTGATTACCATCGGTTCGCGATTGAATAAGCGTCCAAAAATGCGGGGAATGTCGTCTCTTGTCAGCACATCCGGGCCACCGACTCGCAGAATTTGGTTGCGCGCGCCTTCGACTGTTGCCGAGTCTGTGGCAATCTTTGCTAAGTCGTCGGTACTGACAATAGAAGTGCGGTTTTTGCCGTCGCCAATCAGCAGGTAAAGTCCGGTTTCTCGAAATCTTTCTGCTAGGGGTAACAAGCTGGAAGCAAAACCGGCAGGCCGCAAGATTGTATAATTCAAGCCGCTGTTTTGCAGGTATTTTTCAACTTCTCGCTTCGCTTTGAATACTGGGGAATCTTCGTATCCTCGATCGACTCCCAGTACCGAAAGAAAGACAAAGTGCTGCACTCCTGCTTCTTTGGCGCAGTCGATCAATTCTCTGTTAGCGCGGTAGTGTACTGCTTGAACGTCGCCGCCGGTGCCGTGGCTGCTGATGATGTACTGCACTCCTTGGCAGGCTTTTTTAATATCTTTGTCTTGTTTTAAGTCGCCGATAAAAATCTCAGCGCCTCGGTTTTCTAGTTCAGAGTAGCGAGATGCGAGGCGAACGAATGCGCGGACAGGCTTTTCTTGCTGTCTGATTTCTCGTACAATTCGGCGGCCTAGTGCGCCTGTTGCTCCGGTTACTAAGAACATGATTTTTAGTGATTGGTTGTTATTAACTGGATCGGGACTTACGCATAGGATCGAGAAACCCTGTTTCTTAAACTTATCGTTACTAAACCTAAGATTTATGGTAGAAAACGGGTTTCTTTTGCCTTAGTTTTATTTATAACTCATAAATCAAATTTCGACAATTACGGGGGCGTGGTCGCTGGGTTTGATTAATTTTCTGGGAGCAATGTCTATTGTACAGTTTTTTGCTTGTTCGTACAGGGGAGGGCTGAGATAATGGTGGTCGATTCTCCAGCCGTTGTTGCGGGGAAATGCGGCGGCGCGGTAGTCCCACCAGCTATAATGGCCGCCTTCTGTGGTGAATTTGCGAAAGGGGTCGTTTAATCCTAATTCTATGATTTCTGTGAGTGCGAGGCGCTCGGCTACTGATAGGCCGACGGAGTTAGCATTGGCTTTGGGATTGTGGATATCTCGATCGTCCGGGACGATGTTGAAGTCGCCGCCAATGCACAAGTTGGGGGATTTGGCTAGTGCTATTTTGAGGTATTCTTGCAGCAGTTTGAGCCACTTTAGCTTGTACTCATATTTTTCGCTGCCGACTTCGGAACCGTTGGGAACGTATACGCAAATAATCTGAATATCGTCGATTATTCCGGCTATTAGGCGTTTTTGTTCGTCAAAAATACCTGCGGTTTCGTCGCCGAGAATGGGAGCAAATCCGGTGCTGATTTGCGTTAGGGGCGATCGGCTAAAGATAGCGACGCCGTTGTAGGATTTTTGACCGGAAATGTAGCAGTTGTAGCCGAGGTTGATGAAGGGTTCTAGGGGGAAGTCTTTGTCTATAACTTTGGTTTCTTGGAGGCAAAGAACGTCTGGGGAGTTTGTTTGCAGCCAGCTAGTAACGTGTTCTAGGCGGGTGCGGATTGAGTTGACGTTCCAGGTGGCGATTTTCATTTTTTGTTTGTTATATACTCTCTGATTACTGGCTCGATCGAGAAGTGCGATCGCCCGTTTTGTTTGACTGTTTCAACTAATGACCGTCGTCCTAAAGATTGCATAACTTTCAAGAGTTCTGGCGGTGATAGTTGCAGGTTGTCTGCTATTTGTGAGATGTCGGCTGGTTCGATCGTGCTGGCTAGCCAAGAGATAACTTGTTGTTCGGATGCGGTTAGGCGATCGAAATGCTGGTGCAGGAGTGATTCTAAGTCACCTAAGAATAGGGTATCATAGGAGAGGAATTCGGAAACGCTACCGCCAAATAAATCTTGAATCATAGTTGCAACTATATTTAACCATAGGGGATTGCCTCGGTAAAGGTCGATTAGTTCTGACCATTTCTCCGGTTCTCCTAAACCTTTTTCTCTAAATATTTCTTGTGTTTCGGGGCCTAAACCGTTGAGTTGCAGAGATTTGCCGGGGCGGTTGTCGCCTTCTAAGGCGGCTATTTCTCTGGGTTTTTCCCAACTCAGGAGGATTAAGCAACTGTTGTGGGATGATTCTGTTAGTTGTTTGAAGAATGCCCCGTAATTTTCATATCCAGGTTGGTAAGTTCCTGCGAGTTGTTGGCTGCTGAAGATGGTTTGGATATCATCGAGGATGATGAGACAGCGGTGCGAGCGCAAATAGTTGATTAAATCTGGTAACTCGGTTTCTTGCTGCTGGGAGAGGAATTTAATTAAGTCGGTTTGGAGTGATGCCAGGGGTGGCGCGTTGCGGAGACTTCGCCAGATAATGCGATCGAATTCGTGTTGAATTTGTGGGATTAGTTGGAGAGTAAGGGCGGTTTTGCCAATACCGGATAAGCCTAAGATGGTGATGAGGCGGGTGCGGCCCAAAATCCAGTTTTCGAGGGTGGTGAGTTCGGATGTGCGGTTATAGAATAGGTTGGGTTCTGGTGCATCAGCTAAATCTAAATGTACTTTCGGTTTGGAATTGCTTGTTTTTTCGTTAAACTTATTCTTTTCTTGCGGTTCAGATTGTAATTTTTTTGAGGATTGGGAACTATCCGCAGAGATGTTACCAATATGGATGCAGCCATTCCCGACGAGTGAGACAATATTAGAAGCTTGTAAATTTTCCAACTTAGCTCTAAAATTTGCTTTAGATACTTGTTCATCGCCTAATGCAACTGATAAAAGTTTCCATAATTTAAAGCCAACCTCTTTAACGTATTTCTCTGAACGGTTGTGATGCTGTGCAATTTCTTTATATTTCTGATTGTCCCAAGCGCCACGTAATATAGCTTTTTGCAGACTATCTAAATGTTTTCCCGTAGTAGTCAAAGCTAGATGGTCAACAAATTCTAAGGCTTCTTCAACGTCCATCAGTCAGGCAGATGCAAGGGGTTGACCTGATTGTAACCCAACTAAATATGACTTTTTCAGTAGCAACCAACTAAATGTGACTTTTTATGACCTAGTTGGGATGGAAAAAACTACTAAATATGACTTTATATGGCTTGACAAGCTTTGGTATTTAGGAAAGAATTTATACTTAAGACAACAAAAGGTTATGCTAAGCGCTAGTTGTATCTACCTGTTATGACACAACCGAATATTTTGGAACTCGCGAAACAGGGAGATGCAAAGGCGATCGCGCTTCTGCTGAACCGCCAGCTACAAGCCAAGGGCATCACCGCCGCAGCTTCCCTTAAGGATGGTTGTTTACAGGTGATGCTGGAAGCGGCAGAAGCGCCTAGTCAGCAAGTCTTGGCCCCGTGGGTGAGTAAGTCGATCGCTGGTTTGGGGGCTGCATCAATTGAAAAAGTCAAGGTTTACGGGCGACAGACGGGCGCGAAGGTGCCGGCGTGGAGTCAAGAGTTTGAAGTGGCGGGGCAAAATTTGCCTGTTGCGAATGTAACAGAGGGACGGGCAAGTTCTAGTGAAAATACGGAGTCAAATCAGCTTAGTTTGAAGGAACGGGCTAAGCTTGGGGATGTGGAGGCGATCGCCAGTCTGTTAAATCTTCCGTTGCAAAACAAGGGGATTACGGCGACTGCGAGTTTGCAAGATGGTTGTTTGCAAGTGATGCTGGAGGGCGATCGGGTTCCTGATGAGGAGGCTTCTATCAGGATTGTCCGCAGGGAGTTGATGAATTTGAAGGCGGGGGCGATCGCTTCTGTGAAGGTTTACGGGCAGCAGGGGGGTGAGGATTTTCCGGCTTGGAATCGAGAGTTTGAGTTGGTGGCACGAGCAAGTCAATCGTCCCATAATTTAGGAGTGAATACTACAAATCAGCTTTCTACTAATAATTCGTATGCAGAAAAAAGCCAGGAGCAATCCTCAATACAAATTCTTAATGAAACGTCAACAGAACTATTGTCAGACAATCAATGGAATGCTGCATTTATAATCTTGAGTATAATAGCATTTTTCGTGCTTTTTGTGAATTTTACCTTGGCATTTATTCTAGCTATTGCAGCAAGTATTGCTTATGTAAAGTATCAAAATACTCCGACTGGGAAAGCTGCTGCTGCTAAGCGAAAGCTAGAAGCTTTACAAAAGGCTGAAGAAGCTGAACAGGAAAGATTAAGACAGGAAGAACAAAAAAGAATCTTGATTGAGACGGCTCAATCCGAAGCTAAATTATTAACAACTAATCTTGCTCATATAGCCTTAGATGAATTCAAAAAAGTTAATGCTAGAACAAGCGTAGGCGTTAGCTATACAGATTTACCAGGTGTGATAGCTCCAGCTAAATTCGCAACTCAGAAGTTTGAAAAATCCAAGGATTACAAGGTTTGCCCATACTTAAGTGAGCTTATAAGTAACAATATGTTATACTATGAAATCACTCAGGAATGCTTTCATAAAAAACTAACATATAAACCTTTAAATTCACAATTCCAAGCAATCATAAAAACTGAATTTCCCGAACTAAAAGGCGCAAGTTTGGACTTGGTTATCAGTACAATTTGGGCGAAAGCTGACCGTTATTCCGATGAAATAGAAGCAATACTTGAATCATCAGACACGGAGTGATTAACCATTATACCTAGAAAAAGGGGCTAATAAAGCAGATTTCAAGATAGCTGCTAAAAGTATGTTTAAGCAACTTAAAGGAGAGTAAATTATCTTTAACATTGAAAACATTGTCAACGATAAGGATTATGATTTTATCGATGAACATTCAAAATTTCAAACCCATTATTTACTCATAAAATAGCTATGACTGACTATCCTATAAGCGCAACTATTTACACAGATCACTCTCACGCAAGCCTGAATGATCTTGAGGTGAGTCATCAATTATCATTTAGCCATATTAAAGCAGCAGCTCACTTTGCAAAGTTAAGTTATGAAAAAGAAGATAAGTATGATGACAGCCAATATTCATCAGAGTTGTTTGATGAACATAGATCGTATGTCATAGGTTCCATAATCACTGCGGTCTGCTATCTTGAGGCTACAATCAACGAATTGTTTACGGATGTAGAAGATATTTCCAGTTCTAATGAATGGAGTCTTGATGTTACCCAAAAAATGAAAGAAACGTGGCGTGATGAACGAAGCTTAAGACTTATAGACAAATACGAAAAGGCTCTTTGTATAGTAAAATCAGAAAGCTTTAATAGAGGAGCAGAACCTTATCAATCTGCTGCTTCACTCATTTCCCTACGGAATGCTTTAATCCACTATAAACCTGAGTGGATTGGAACTGGAGAAAGTTATAATCAGACGCTTAATGAAAAATTAAATAAAAAGTTAGAAAATAAAATCAAAAAGCTTAACCCAATGACACAAGAAGGAAGCCTTTTCTTCCCGCACCGATGTCTGGGATATGGTTGCGCTAAGTGGGCTGTAGAATCTTCTCTAAACTTCTCTAATGAGTTCTTTTCTAAAATAGGCTTACCTTCTAACCTAGATCAAGATTACCAATTAAATTTGAACTTACCAGAGATATAAGGTCGCTCCCTAGCTTTTGATATCCTAGTTACTACAAAAGCGCGATCGCCCTTACATCCCAATTTGTCAAAAAGTGCGATCGCCCTCACTTATATTATTTAGAGAAAACACGACCAGAATAATATTTTTTCATCGACTCTTGAGAAATAATCGCATGACAAGATTCATCTCTCGGTAAATCCCCTCTCGCTTCTAGCCAAGGCATTTCACTGCAAATCATTCGTTCCAAAGTTTCATCATCATACTCAAAATATGCCTCAGCAACTTCTTCGATAAATTGCCCAATTTTTTGGGGAAGTTTCGGTTGTTCGATTTTCTCTGTAATTGGTTCCCAACTAAATTGGCATTGGTACTTCTCTAATAAATCAGGAATAACCGGGCCGTGAATCCAGGCTTGAAAATCTGCATCAAATAGTGGCGTGCCGTAAACTCCTAAATACCAAGCTTGAGCGTAATACACGAGTTTTTGTAGCTTGTAGACGTTGATTGCTACATCAGTTTGCGCGGCTAACCAAATCAAAGCATTTGCAATATCTCGATCGCTGATTTTTTCCGAATTAGTTGGAACCGCAACAACTTTCAGTTGACCTTCGCCTATCTGTTCCAATAGTTCAGAAACTGACAAGTTAAATTCTCCGGCAATTTGCTCAACTCTTTGCCAAACTGGAGAACTCACTGTTATTTGATATTCAGTTGTTATGGAGGTAGCTTCAGTCATGGCAGTCCTTAAAGCTGACTTAAATAATTGTAGCAAACAGTGCGGAATAATGACGTAAAAGCGATCGCCCTTACATCCCAAATTGTCAAAAAGCGCGTAGATGTAACCAGCCGCAGGCAATGGGCGCACAATCGCTATGTTAGTAGCAAATCCCCATCAGTCAAAAGTTGATACTAGAAAACATCAGTCTAAAAAATACTTGACAGTGAAAATCTGGCGGTGTATTATAGAAGTAGTGCAAACAATTAAAAACATGAGACTAAAAAGTTGGGAGTCTCCTCGCAGCGAGGGTAGAAACTCCAAAGGTAAAGGCGGCTCAGCCAGGGCTAGGCAACTCAAAAAGCAACAGCAAACTCTGCGAAAACAGTTAAAAGCTCAACACGATCGACAAAACCACCAACAAAACCATCAAGGGAAGGAAACCGATAATTCCTTCCCTTATTTTGTATCTTTCCGCCGCTCAATCCCGCTGAATGTTCGGACAAATCGTGTTAGTAATGCTCGCCTGGGAGGGTTGCTCTTGCCAGCAGTTGAGAATGCCTTGCAACTCCCCCTTCAAAGTTTCTAAGGCTGCAATTTGCACGGAAATTTCCTCTACCTTAGCCGTTAGATGCTGCTTCGCTTCAGAGCAAGGCAACTCTCCCCGATCGCGAACTTGTAAAATATCCTTAATCTCCTGAAGGCTCAAACCCAGAGTCTGAGATCGTTTAATAAACGCCAACCTGTTGAATACGGTTTCGCCAAACAAGCGATAACCAGCGGGCGATCGCTTTACCGCAGGAGACAGCAAGCCCATCTCCTCATAGTAACGAACAGTTTTCACCGACAAACCGCTACAGGCAGCTACAGAGCCAATTTTGTACAGTTTCTCGGCAACCGAAATATTCATAAACCAAGCATCCAAGATCGAAAGACTTTCTTGCCCTATCTTTTAGTGCCTCAGATCCAGGGAGTCGATCGGCACATCGCCTAGTCACCATTGCCCGGTAATCTTAATAAGGAGGATTTTTTTTAGACACATTAAGCACGGGCAACTGAGGTCTAGAAGACTGAGGAGGAAGATAGTATTCCGGAGCAGGCGCGGGTTGTTCGGCTCCAGAGCGGTAAAATTGCCACCAGCGGAGAGCCATCGCCACCCCAGCGGTACCCAGCCCAAAAGCCAATAAAGAGCCACTCGCACCCATGCTGCCGATGGCTGCATCGACAACGCCCACTGTCACAACAAAGCTGGTAATTGGTTCTCTACGGTAAGCTGACCTCAAAAGTCGCGTCCACGAAGCATTCATTTGGTTTTACTCTGTTCTATATTTATTTACAAGCTCTAAAACTTAGAGTTGGCGGAACGATCGGGATTTCTAGCTCAAAGACTAGCTTCACCTAAATTAATCTTCTCGCCTGTGGGGAATTGTACGGGAGCGAGGCAAAATTGCCAAGCTTGTCTAAATCAAAATTCCACCCCATATACACCTCCAAAAGCCAGCTATTGCATTCGGGAACAGATCTCTCTCGACAGAGAAGTCACTTGGCTTGTTTGTAATTAATATTTTAATCAATTCCCGAATTTGTCGCGGTCAGCAGAAGTCACGCCCGCTGCCGTTCGAGTCAAGACAAAGTGTAAGGCTGACCGCGCCAAACAGCTAAAATTAGTTGAGACCTAACCAGGACAGCAAGCCCTGCCCTGTGACATACTCGATAATTAAAGTTAGAGAAAAACCGATCATCGCGGCTCGGCCGTTAAGGCGTTCCGCGTAGCTGTTGAAGCCAAACTTGGGCTGTTCCAGTTTCGGAGTGACGGTGGGTTGTAGTTGTGTCATTGCTTTGGGTACCTGGCGATCGACGCTATTCAAATGTGAAATCCAATGTTAGTTACAAATCTTAAACATTGCTACTTCTATTATAAAGAGGGTTAAGCGCCGTCAACCGTCCCCGAAGAGAAAAAACTGCTGCCAACTAATGCCAATTAATTATATCCGCTCAAAATATGACTAATCAGTTAGATAACGATAAGCTTCCTGTCGCCGTACAGCGAGTAGCCTTTGCCCTTCGTACAACAGGCTGGGTTTGCTTCTGGGTACAGTTAGTGCTAGGGGTGGTAGCGGCGATCATTTTGCTCTTTGCCATCCCCTTCGCCATCCCCAGCACTAACGCCGCAGCGAATTCAAACAGTGCCGGCACCGGCGGGGGCGTATTTTTTGCCATTTGCGGGCTAGCCGTACTCGCTTACAGCGTATATCGCTCTTTCCGCTTCACCCGCTTGTCGAGACAACTGCGATCGCCCGCTAACGCTGTCCGCCCCAAAAAAGCAGACACCATCAAAGAGGTGCGGCTGTCACTTTGGAGCAACTTGTCAGGAATGCTGCTGACGCTGATCGGCGCAGAAGCCATCAGCGGCACGCTTTTAGCCAAATCTCTAGCTCAGCCGCAAGCCTTGTTCGGTGCCGCAGTCGATGTGGGCAGATTTATTCAGCCCCTAGATATATTTGTGGTACTGGCCAATACTCACGCCACTGTTGCCCATTTTGTCGGGATTTTCGGGGCTCTTTTTTTGCTCGATCGCATCCACAAGCAATAGAAAACTGGCCTCGGGAATTGGGAATCCATAAGTGGGAATTGGGAATCGGAAATCGCGAATCAGGAATTGCGACCCTCCCACTCTCCCTCACTCCCCCAACCTACATCCGGAATCACTGCCAACCTGTCGAAGAACGTACTCAGATACCTTCTACCAAGACAACATGAATATCATGGCACTGAAACCCGAGGCTTATTATGGGGTGACAGATCACCCAACTATTGAAATTTCTCAAGAAAGTTTTCGTTCTGTCCTAGGTCAAATAGAAGCTGAACTCCTCTGTAGTGACACCTATAGCCACGCTCTAGCTAGCTTGCAAACAATGTTGGGCGAAGCAGCTTCCGCTGCCGAAATTTTAATTAGAGCAGTTAGCAGAGAAGCCGTCAAGCTCGCATTTGACAGATTTCCCAAACAAAACAAAATTGAACAGCAAGTACCCCAAGAGAGTTTTACTGCTTTAAGTCCCGCCATTGAGACGGTGACAGAAATTAAAGAATTGGAGCCACCAGTAGCTCTTCCTGTCTTCTATTGGCGCAGCGCTAGTGTGGAAGCGCCACCCCAAACCGAATCCGACACTGAAATTTCCGATCAAGAAAGTAACACTTCTGAAGACAGCAAACAAGGACCCCAAGACGAAATTAAAGTCGAGTCGGCTGCACCTGCACCTGTCACCGTCCCCGGAAAATCCTTCCCAGGGTTCGGTTTTCCCAAAAAGCCGAAAAAACTCACCAAGGAAGAACAAGCAGCTTTAGCCGTTCAACAGCGAGAAGAGTGCCTGCGGGAGTTGGGTGGAGAATTGCGTAAGGGACGGCAAATTCGCTCCCTATCCCTGCAGCAACTCCACAGTCAAACTCTCGTGCCGCTGCACCACATCGAATCGATCGAAAATGGGGAAATCGACAAACTGCCCCAAGATATTTACGTTAGAGGTTTTATCCGCAGACTCGGCGACGCCTTGGGACTAGACGGCAGCGCTATGGCGAATGCTTTGCCCCAACCCGCTGCGAGCCCAATTCCCAGTATGTATGTGTCTGTTTCCGATTCCGAGTCAGCCGAAGGCTTTCAAATGCGTCCGGTGCATTTGTACCTCGGCTACACCGCTTTGATGGCTGGGGCTGTAGGGGGTTTGGGTTGGCTGTCGCAGCAACCCGTGGTGCCAGGAGCACAGGCAGTACCTCCAACGCAGGTGACACCGCCAGCCTCAGTTGCACCGGCTCAGAAGACCCCAGAAAAAGCACCTCAACCGGGCTTGAAGAAGTCTAATAACGGGGGATTGGTTATGGGGGCTGACATGGCGCCGCCGGAGGTGATTTTTGGTTAGTGTGTGTCGGGCGATCGATCGTCCGACCACTCTCTTGGTGCGGGTGAACTCGGAAACCGGGTTTCTGAGTTCACCTACATACGGATACTTGCTTGAAGAAATGAGTCGTGGAGAGCAATCACGGTTGAGATTTTAGTTCAATCCCCGATTTTCATCCATCTGTGGAGTCAATTCTAAAATCTTTAATCTAAAAATCTAAAATCTAAAATCTAAAATCTAAAATCGCCGGGCCGTGTACCCAAAGTGATTTTTCTACTGCATCAGGAAACCCGATATGTGCGATAAACTATCTATTTGACCACTCCTCAAAGAGGTTTCCGATAAGATGAGTTCCCCAGCCACCGCTGCTTTCTCCGATCTCGATCCCCTATCGACTCACTCGCCAACAGTCACGAGTTTGGCGGCACCAGACAGTGCTTTGGTAACGGCGGCTCAACTGCCACAAAAATCTTGGACAATAGAAGATAGTGAGAAACTCTACCGCATTCAAGGTTGGGGCGAACCGTATTTTTCGATCAATGCAGCCGGTCACGTTACAGTTTCTCCCAAGGGCGATCGCGGCGGTTCCCTCGACTTGTGCGAACTGGTAGAATCCCTCAAACAACGAAATTTGGCTTTGCCCCTGCTCATTCGATTTTCTGATATCTTGGAAGACCGGATCGAGCGCTTAAATTCGTGTTTTGCCAGAGCGATCGCTCGCTACAATTACAAAAATGTCTATCGCGGTGTCTTTCCAGTTAAATGCAACCAGCACCGACAATTAATTCAAGATTTGGTGCGTTTTGGTGAACCCCATCACTTCGGACTGGAAGCCGGATCTAAACCGGAATTAATGATAGCTTTGGCCACCTTGAAAACTCCCGGCGCTTTGTTAATTTGTAATGGTTACAAAGACCGCGAATACATCGAAACTGCTATTTTGGCGCAGCGGCTAGGGCAAACTTCCGTAATTGTGCTGGAGCAAATAGAGGAAGTAGAACTCGCAATCGCAGCAAGCAAAGCATTAGGAATTAAACCAATTTTGGGAGTGCGAGCAAAACTCACTACCAAAGGCGTGGGCCGCTGGGGAGGCTCCACGGGCGATCGGGCAAAATTTGGCTTGACAATTCCTGAAATTATCCGTGCAGTCGGCGAACTAGAAAAAGCTGGAATGCTCGATTGTTTGCAGTTATTGCACTTCCACATCGGCTCTCAAATTTCCTCAATTAGTGTCATCAAAGACGCCATTCGAGAAGCCAGCCACATTTATGTAGAATTAGCTAAATTGGGAGCTAATATGAACTACTTGGACGTAGGCGGCGGACTCGGCGTTGACTACGACGGGTCTAAAACAAACTTCCACGCTTCCAAAAACTACAATATGCAAAACTACGCTAACGACGTAGTAGCGGGAGTGAAAGATGCCTGCGACGAGCGGAAAATCCCGGTACCAATTATCATTAGCGAAAGCGGGCGGGCGATCGCTTCTCACCAATCAGTCTTAGTTTTTGACGTACTCGGTACTAGCGATGTCCCCAGAGAAGTACCCGAACCAGTAGACGAAAACGCCCACCAAATTCCGCGCAATCTCTACGAAATTTACCAATCTATCAGTCCGGAAAATTACCAAGAAGTTTATCACGATGCCATCCAATTCAAGGAAGAAGCAGTCAGTTTATTTAACTTAGGCTATTTGGGGATTGCGGAACGGGCGAAAACAGAACAGTTGTACTGGGCTTGCTGCAATAAAATACAGAAAATCGCGCGGCAAAAAGAATATGTATCGGAGGATTTGGAAGATTTAGAAAAGGTGATGGCGTCCATTTATTACATCAACTTATCTGTTTTCCAGTCAGTCCCAGACAGTTGGGCAATTAACCAATTGTTCCCAATTATGCCCATTAACCGACTCGACGAAGAACCAACTCAACGCGGTATTTTAGCCGATCTAACCTGCGACAGCGACGGCAAAATCGACCAATTTATTGATTTACGAGATGTGAAGTCGGTTTTGGAACTGCATACTCTTAAACCTGGAGAACCTTACTATTTGGCGCTATTTTTGGGAGGTGCTTATCAAGAAATTATGGGCAACCTTCACAACTTATTCGGCGATGCTAATGCAGTTCACATTCAGCTAACACCTTCTGGCTATCATATCGAACACGTTGTGAAAGGAGACACTATGAAAGAAGTCCTCAGCTACGTACAGTACGATTCAGAAAATTTGGTTGAAAGCATCCGCCGTCAGACAGAAGCAGCTTTGCAGCAAAATAAAATTACTCTTTCCGAGGCCCAACTTTTGCTACAAAATTACGAGCGGAGTCTCAGCCAATATACTTATCTTCAGTCTTAAAATGTAGCGTGCCACCTAAGCACATTACCAGAATTGAAAGCTGAGATCATAAATGTAAAAGTAGGGTGCGCCTAGCGCACCTTACCTTGAGTAATTAGCAATTGCAAATTAGCAATTAGCAATTATGCACCATGACCGAGAATTTCCGATATCGCCCGCCGCTCTTCTCCGTGTTGAGTCGGTAAAACTTGGCGAGCGTCAGTAATCAGCCAATCGAGAGCCGCCGCTTGCAAATCGATCGCAGCCCCCGTTTTATCAACGCAGTAGCGCCCGAACACCAGTTTATCAACCAACCGCACCTCCGGGCCCAAACGGGAATATTCAAAAATCACGCTGTTTTCCACAGTGGCGCCACTGCAAAGCCAACAATTTGGGCCGATCATTGTCGGGCCGATAATTTTTGCTCCATCCTCAATGATCGTCATCCCGCCAATGTAAACAGGCCCAGTAATATCAACCTTATCCCAGTTAACAGCTACATTCAAACCCGCGTAAATGCCGGGGCGTACTTCAATTCCCGGAATAGAAACATTTTTAACTTGTCCCAGCAGCACGCTCTGAATTGCCCGCCAATAGTCAGGAACTTTGCCGATATCCACCCACTCAAAGTCCATGCTAATCCCGTAAAAAGGGGCACCTGCTGCTACTAGCGCGGGGAATAACTGCGAACCGATATCGTACTCCTCGCCCGAAGGGATGTAATTGAATATTTCTGGTTCAAAAATATAAATACCAGTGTTGATGTCGGTACTCAGAGCTTCTTCTACAGAAGGTTTTTCTTGGAAAGCTTTAATTTTGCCAGACTCGTCCGTAACTACGACACCGTAACTGGGAACTTCCTCGGGCGGAACCGATTTCATCACAATAGTAGCGATCGCCCCTTTTTCCCGGTGCCACTTCACAGCAGCAGTCAAGTCCAAGTCAATCAAAGCGTCGCCGCACAGCACCACAAAAGTATCATCAAAAAACGGCGAGAAGTCCTGAATCCGCTTCATGCCACCAGCCGAACCCAGAGCTTCTCCAATAAGTTCTCCCTCCTCAATTCGCCCTTCAAAAGAATAGGCAATTTGTACCCCAAATTTTTGACCGTCACGGAAGTAGTTTTCAATCACATCTGCCAAGTGGGAAACATTGACCATAATCTGGTCAAATCCGTGCTGTCGGAGCAATTCAACCAAAAACTCCATCACTGGCTTTTGCAGGATGGGAATCATCGGTTTGGGTATTGTCTGAGTAATGGGACGGACGCGAGTGCCTTTACCGGCCGCCAGAATCATCGCTTTCATTCTTAACTTCCTCAACCCTCTGTTAATTGATATAAACTCAACAATTAGATGCTAGCGGTTGCGATCGAATCGATCGAGCCCGGCAAAATCCTGACCTGTTTATAGGCGACATCGTACCAGGCCATCAATCACTCTTCCCTATTTGCTTAATTTAAGAAACCAGGAATCGGGAATCAGCAAAAACTTCGCACTCCCGCTGTCCGCATTCGAGACTCAGCAGCAGAATGGCGGCGAGCGAGGTTCTGTCTGGAATTTTAACCGACGCAGCGGCACAGTTATTAGTTTCGCCGGAGAACCTAATACCGTGCAAGCTCAAAGTGCCCGAATTTTGAGGTCTTGATAAAACTCCTCTTGAAGCAACTCTACTTTAGACTGAGCCGACAGCAGCAACAACGCCCAAAAGATACCCACGCGGTCATGATTTGGCAAGTGAACTTCCCCAGTCGATACCGGGAGTTCTGGGTGGAGAGGAGAGTGCAAATCCTTATGATGCCAAAGTTCCAGCAGTTGTTCCAAGTCGAGCCAACCCTCGTCAATTTCCGATCCCCGTTCTGCCAGAAACCGATCGAGTTCACTAGCAGTTTCCACCAAATTTTCTTGGTGAGCTAGCTCAAAGATAGCCTGGGCTGCTTGCGATCGCATTTTTGAGGTAGGGCGGCGTCGGGGCGTAACTGTCTGCTCCATTGCTGCTTTCATTAGCTGCAACTGCTCAATCAGTTCTGGGAGAGTCACCGGGCGTTTTTGCGGTAGTTGAGCTACACCGCGACGGCGCAATTGTCGCTCCAAATGCTGCGGCAAGTGTCGCCCGCCTGAGTGCTCTGCGTCTTCTAGCGTCGCCTCGTCGGCCGAGTCGGGATTAGGGGGGGGTTCTGAGAGGACGATACTTTCTGCTTTGAGCAACACCAGCATTGAAGCGTACAAAAACGCTTGGCCGGAGTGGGACAAATCGGAGAAATCCTTACTCTGGTCGGCATCGGAGGCGTTCGTAAGCTTGCTCAGACATCGATCGAACACTTCAATTACCTTAACGTCCCAAGGATCAATTTCTCCCCGTTCGGCTAGGTCAATTAAAATTGCGATCCCCTCGGAAATCGTTTCTAAACCATCTTGGTCTCGGGAAACGGCCATTCGATTTTAGATTTTAGATTTTAGATTTTAGATTTTAGATTTTCTCTCTCCGAAAACGAGAGAGCATATCAAGTTAAGTGGCGGTGATTTCAGCAGTTGTGTCCTCAATGGCTGCTATTTCTAAACTTATCGGTTCTGCACTTTCTAACAAAGGTTGTTTGGCTTCTACTTCGGCTTTATAGCGTTCAAGATTTTGTTCTAATTCCTGAATCCGCTGCTCTTTTTCGCGAACTTGGCGAAGTTGTTGGCGCGAGGCGAGGGTTCGCTGCATTCTCGACCACAGACTGAACAGCCACGCTAGTGTCGCCCCTAATCCAGTCGCTACAATTAGTTCTACGCACAGCGGAGCTTTAACTTGGACGCCTTGGATAACTTGAATCGCGACGGGCTCTGTATTTTCGATACTGAAAAATACTAGAGCCAAGCAAATCAGAAAGATGAAGAAGAAATTTAGCGCTCGCATTTTCTCTGTTCCTAATTCTAAATTCAGGTTAAGCAAACTGTTTCGCATTTGTCAACAGTTTTTGGGCAGATTCTCCCAGCTTTTTTGATAAGATCAAATCTGCTCAATTAACCATAATATCCGAGGATTGGCGGGTTTATTGCAGCTCTGAGAGTTGATTGAAGAGATTGGTTAACCCGCCCCTGCAGGACATATCCTTTTTAGGTTTGACCGAGGTTTTGCGGTTTCTTTCCGATTCCCAGTGCTGGCAATATTTGATATTTCAAAGTAATGCCCGCCGCCACAAATAAAGCAATAATCAGGGCCCCTATTCCTACGGGACTGGGAATCCAGAATATCGCCTCCAAATAATTAACTTCTCCGGGTTTGAGCTTCCAAACTAACTGTTTTCCTTGCTGATAGGTTTCGGGAACCAGCGCACCGGCAACAGTTTCAACACTTTCGGCGCCCCAAGGTGTGTTCAAGCTAAAGTCTAGCTCCAAAAGTCCCCCCGGGCTCAGCAGCAGACTTCCATTAGAAGAAAGCAGTGAAAGAGAGCGCAAATCCAATTCCAAACTCAACCGATTTCGCAGCACCAATAACAAATTATTCTGCTTGACATTCAGGTGAGATTCAAACTTCGGCAAATCTGTTTCTAGCGGACTTGCGATCCGAGATTTTGTGGTTGGTGCGACGGGATTGTAAAATTGGTTAAACTTGTCTTGCAACTCGGCTCCATTATTGAAAGGAATCCTCACTATAACTTCTGTGGGCGAAAGCCGTTTAGTTTTTCCGTCCAGCAACCTCACGCGGCGTTCTACGCTTTTCAACCAATCTCCAACAGTTTCGCTGCTGAAGCTCGTCAACCTTTCCCCCAGTTTAATGTGCTGCACGATTTCGCCGCGAGTTTGACTCTCAAAGTTCACCCCGACATCGTACTGAACGCATCCCGTCACTAGATTTAAAAGGCAAAAAACCAAAGGTAAAAGAAAGAAAAAGTGCTTTTTCTTCTTCCCAGTTCCATCCTTGACATTTGGCTCTTTCATTATAAATTTTTCCCTGTTTTTACCTATTTGCATGAATTAGCAAACCGTTGAATGGCAGACACTGTTTCTATGTTTGTTTTGCACGTCTGGACTTACGAACCGCTTACCAAAAACCCGGTTTCTGGGTGGCCGAAGGGCGATTTCATAGAGAATTTTTGGCAGAAACCGGGTTTTTTTGACGTGATTGCTCACATTTTGCGGGTAGCAGTGTCGGCCTTACCTGGAATTAACCGCACTGAACTTATTGCCTGGAAGCTACACCCAACTGTTGAAACAGCATACTCGGCAAATAGGCTGCACCACCTACCCATTCAGCTTCGCTACTCAAATCTGCCAAATTTTTAAACGCTTCAAAAATGCTGCCTGCCACCATTGTATTCTTGACGCGACCCACAATTTTGCCTTTTTCTACTTTATAGCCTAAGTCCAAATTGACAGAAAATTCGCCAGCTAACTGATTGGACTGACCGGCACCTAAAACCTGCTCTACTATTAGACCTTCGTCCATGCTAGCAATCAAGTCTTGAGTGGCGGTATTTCCTGGGGAAATGCAAAAGTTAGTCAAATCCGGGCCTGGACGAGACAATCCGCCACGAAAACCGTTGCCGGTTGATTGTACACCGGCGCGAGCGGCCCACCTGCGATCCCAATAAAATCCGGTGACAGTACCTTTGTCTATCAAGATTTTGCGGGTGGTGGGTGTACCTTCGTCGTCAAAGGGACAAGCAGAAGGGCCTAAAGTGGGGTCTTCAAAAAAGGTAAAGCGTTCGTCAAATAAGGTTTCGCCGATTTTGTCGGCTAGGGGAGAGGCTTTTTGAACTACTGCTTGGCCTGAAAGGATGGTATCAAAGAGGCCGCCGAGGGTGCTAGCAGCGGCATTGGGGGTAAATAATACTGGGTAGGAACCGCTGGTGATGGTGGCTGAGTGTTCGGCGAGGCGGTATTTTTCGAGGAGTGATTGGAGGATGCTGTTGGTGTCTAGGGGACGATCGCGCGCGACATCGTAGCTATATGCTTGCATAAAGTCTTCTCCTTTTACCAAATTTCCCGATAGCGAGCCGCTGACTATTTGGCTGCTTCTTTCGGCATACAAATCTTGCGTCGTGGCAATTTTCACGCGGCCGCTGCGGACGTGGAAGCCCACATCTACCATAATATCGGGATTGTAGGCGTGAACTTGCTCGATCAGGTTTTTGCCGTTTTCGACTAATTCTTGAGTTGTGGGTGGAGTGTAGGTAGTTTCCGAGCCTTTTAGGTGGAAGTTGGAGGCGAGTTCAAATTCTGCGGGGTCGCCGATTTCGGCTGTTTGAATCGCTGCATCTACTAAATCGTCTATCCGCGTTAAATCTGTGGAACTAGCAAAACCAATTTTGCCTTGGTAAATCAGGCGCAGTGCTACGCCTTGCAGTGCTTTGGTTTGCAGGGATTTGAGGCGATTGTTTTCAAATTCGATGGGGGTGTCTTGACTCGACAGGTAGTATACTTCAGCGGCATCCGCGCGCTGAGAGGCCAATTTCAAAATCTGGTCTACGGTTGAATCGCTCACAATAATAGCCTTTCTGGTTTGGTCTTTTTTTTATTTTAGCAATTATCGCTATTCAACATCTGACTCCTGCCTCATGCTGGATTATTAATCCGTGTATCCGTGTCTAAATCAGTGTCGTTCCTTCCTTCTTCCTTCTCCTCTAATTGTAATTCACACTGTTTAAAAACATAGTTAACGGCTGCAAACAGTCGCTCTAAGTCCTGAATTGTATAGAAAATTTTATTTTGCGTAAACATTGCTAATTTTAGCTTGCCAAACTGCCACATTGCCCCATTAGAAACAATCCCAAAGATAGTTTGTTCTGGTTCATTGTTAAGTCGCTGCACGGCGATCATTTCTGCCAAACACTGCCCCCATCCTTCATCAAAGGCGCTCTCTTTCTTGGCTTCAACTAATATGAAATAGGGCTTGTCAAAAACTACTGTGCCAAGGGGGGAGCGCTTAGCCAATATATAATCTGGAATTCCGCACAGATTCTCATTATAGACTAAGGTTTGGTGACTCCAGAGGAGAAAATTACTTCGATAATTTTTCCAAACTTCTTTTAATACAGGATAAATGATATTTTCACAAATGGCGATTTCCGAGTTGTCAAATACTCCGTCATTGAAAATCAATTCTAATTCATTCCGAAAAACTTCGCTGACTGCAAATTCTGTTTCGACAATGAAATTATCCCGTAGGTAATTAATTTGGAATTCTTTAGCGACCGCGCTGATACTTTTATAATTGCTAAAAGGCATTGCTTAACTTCTCTCAGTAGGGGTAAGGTGCGCCTCGGCGCACCCTAGAGATAGAGTTTGTGCGAATGAAAAAATGATTAATAACTAAGAAATAAGCCGCCTAAAATTAGCCCGATCGCAATTAACGCTACCCAAATAAACCTATTATCTTTCGTATTAACCTGACTCAAATCTACAGGCTCTGGTACGACTGGCTTGGGTTTAGCGTACTTGATATCAGCGTTGGGATTGGCTTGAAAACTGATTGATTGATTTTCATCTAAAGCTGCCAAATCAGGGATTTTCACCATCCATTCAGGAGGGATAGTGAGTTTGGGAGCTTCGAGAATGAACAGCAAGCGCTTTGCTTGCTGGCGGGTTTCTTGGCGGGGATGGCGGGTGAGCGAACGACAAAGCTCGATCGCCCTTTCTGTATTGCCAGAGGCTTCGTAGGCTGTCACTAGCCACATCTGCACCTCACCGCCCAACCGGGAATTTCGATCGACTAAACCCGTAGCTGTTTCTAAACTCTGCACAGCTTCAGCATACCGGCCACTCTCAAAAGCTACTTGCCCAGCTTGGTACTCAGTTTGAACAATTTCTAACTTTTCTGAAGTCACGAGCACCCACCCAATTCACAAATATTACTTCCCAAATCCCCCAAACACTAGAATTCGCTGTTGTTTTGCGGCATACCCGACTCGTTGTCGCGTTTGGAACCCAGCAAGTCTAAATGGTCTACTTTTATTACCGGCTTCGAGCGATTTGAACCCGTATTGCGGTCTTGCCAGCGATCGAACTTCAAAGAGCCTGTTACGCCAATTAGAGAGCCTTTGCGAACGTAGTCAGCAGCAATCTGCGCTGTTTTGCCCCAGATTTCCAGATTGAACCAGTCTGGTTGATCGCTGTTCTTGGTTCTGCGATTCACTGCCAGCGTCAAACTACACTTAACTGTACCCGACTCAAAATACTTAACGTCCGGGTCGCCGCCGACGCGGCCTACTAAAGTCACAACATTAAGACTCATAAACTTTTTTGGGAATGTGGTCGATCGGTGATGTAGTTAAACAGTCCACACGCGCATTAGCCTCCAAACTGAACTTGGAACAACGCTTGTGAGGCTTCATCCTGATTGTACACCCAGTTAGCAGAACATATTGATAGTGGATGATTGGCGAGTCTGCGCTCAACCTGAGCTCGACAATGTACATTTCTGACTAGACTCAGGATGAAAAACGTAATAGAATCCACCTCGGTTACACTTTTGTAACAACATTATTGCACACAATAGTATTTTAGTTTTTGGGGGGGGTACGAATCAGTGGGTCTTCTCAATCGATTTTCGTTATCTAGAGATATGGGTATCGACCTCGGTACTGCTAACACGCTCGTTTATGTATCGGGCAAAGGTATTGTTCTGCAGGAACCTTCTGTAGTGGCGATTGACCAAGATTTAAAAATACCGCTGGCTGTTGGAGAAGAAGCTAAGAAAATGCTCGGGCGCACGCCAGGGAATGTCATAGCACTGCGCCCGCTTCGCGACGGGGTAATTGCAGACTTCGATACGGCGGAATTGATGCTCAAGACTTTTATCCGCAGGGTTCACGAAGGCCGAAGCTTAGTTTCGCCGCGGATAATTATTGGCATCCCCAGCGGTGTCACCGGAGTCGAGAGGCGTGCTGTCATTGAGGCGGCGACTCAGGCCGGTGCTAGAGAAGTACGGTTAATTGATGAACCCATCGCTGCGGCGATCGGAGCTGGACTGCCTGTTGCTGAGGCGACTGGCAATATGATTATAGATATAGGCGGAGGTACGACGGAAGTTGCGGTTTTGAGTTTGCAAGGTACGGTGATCAGTGAGTCTGTGCGGGTAGCCGGCGACGAACTCAATGAGGCGATCGTCCAATACATGAAAAAAGTTCACAATTTGGTCATCGGCGAACGCACTGCTGAAGAAATTAAGATTCAGGTTGGTTCTGCATATCCAACTCCAGAGGATGACGATGTAATGATGGAAGTGCGGGGCTTGCACTTACTGTCGGGTTTGCCACGAACTGTTACTATCAAAGGCCCAGAAATTCGCGAAAGTATGTCGGAACCGCTTTCAGTAATTGTGGAAGCTGTCAAGCGTACTTTGGAACGCACCCCGCCGGAATTAGCAGCAGATATTATTGACAGGGGAATTATGCTGGCTGGTGGTGGCGCGCTGATGAAAGGTTTAGATACTCTGATCAGTCACGAAACAGGAATTGTCACTCACGTGGCAGCAGATCCTCTGTGCTGCGTGGTCTTGGGAACTGGTAGGGTATTGGAAAACAAACAGTTGGAACGGGTTTTCAGCGGGCAGTCGTCGCGTAATATGTAGTTAACAAATTTGGGATTGTGGATTTAGAAATACGGCTGCAATCTCAAATCTAAAATCCTGACATAACAATTTTAGATTAGTGAAATTATGCTAAAAAATACATTCCGAAAGTGGTGGGATCTGCGGCTGCAAATTGCTTTTCTAGGTTTAGCTGTAACTGCCGCTTGGGGAGTTCGACAAACACAAGGTGCGGCAGTATTTGAAGTTTACAATTGGGTGACTCGTCCGTTTCACGCCAACGGCTCGGGGCAAGAGGAAATCATCTCGGCGCGCACTCAAGAATTGCAAGCGCAGCTATTAGAAGTAGAAAATCAAAATCAGAAGCTAAAAGAGCTTTTAGGTTACGTTTCGCCTAAGAAACCTCAAGGAATTGTAGCTCCTATTGTTGGTCGCAGCGCCGACCACTGGTGGCAGCAAGTAACCTTGGGGCGTGGCAGTAACGATGGCATTAAAACAGATTTTACTGTGATGGGCCCCGGCGGTTTGGTAGGCCGAGTTGTCAGCGTTACTCCTAATACTAGCTTGGTGCTGTTAATCAGCGACGCTACCAGTCAATTGGGTGTGGGAGTTAGCCGCAGTCGCCACATGGGTTTTATGCGCGGGAAAGGCGGAAATCAGGCTGTGATGGAGTTTTTTGAGAATGTTCCCAATGTCAAGCCTGGGGATGTGGTTTCAACTTCTTCTTACAGTCAGTTGTTCCCTGCTGGTTTGCCTGTGGGAAAAGTGGTTTCGGTGGATATGAATAAAACTCCGGCTCCAGAAGCTGTGGTTGAGTTTTCTGCACCGATGAATGCTCTAGAGTGGGCGGTGGTTTACCCGCACTCTAAGCAAGCCGAACCGAAGGATTCGCAGAGTCAATCTTCAGCAGCATCTGAGGGAGCACAGCAACAATGAAAGCTTTATCCCGGATGTCTTCGCGATCGCGCCAATTTCTCAACTTCGCAGTTACATTTCTATCTGTGATGCTGTGCATACTGATATTGCCCACTCGGATGCCGGGAATGGAATTGCTGGGAATTGGACCTAACTGGCTGTTAATTTGGTTGGTTGCTTGGAGTATTAAGCGGAAACGTACAGTTTGGGGAGCCGCTAGCATGGGCTTGGTTTTGGGGTTTCTTCAAGATGCGATGACGGCTCCTGATCCCACCCACGCTGTCAGTCTAGTTGTTGTAGGAGTCCTAACAGTTGTTTTGCAGAAAACCTGGTCGATTCCAGCAGATATTGTTGAGAGAGATCCGATTCCGATCGCGTTAATTGTATTTGGGATGGCGGTGGTAGCGGAAACGGTGATGGGGCTGCAATTTTTTGCTATGGGCGATCGGGCTTTACTGGAAATTTGGAGCTATCACCAGCGAGTGGCTTTGTGTTCTGCTATTCTTAGCAGTCTTTGGGCTCCGGTGATTTATTTTCCCCTCAATCGCTTGTGGGAAATGACCAGGAATTTAGAAAAGTCTTAGTCAGTCAACAGTAATTAGTCAACTGTTAACAGTTAACTAATTACTGTAAAGTGTAGTCATTCTACTATTACTTGTTGACCGGAACCTAATAAGTGATGAACGGCAATAATCAAGTCGCTGAGAATGAAATTAGGCTGGTGCTTTTGCAGTTGATAGCGACTGCGAATTCCGCAGGTAACGGCAATTGTAGGTATTCCCAATGCTTTTCCTGCGAGGATGTCTGCTTCTGTATCTCCGATCATCCAAGCCGAACCCAGGGATGACTCAAATTCTTCTGCAACTTCAGCCAACAATTCAGTTTTTAAGGCTGTATAGTTGTGATAAGCGGCATCCGCCATCTGAGTTCCGCGAATGCTGGTAAACAGTCTGGCTAAACCGTAATTTTGTAACAGTTGAACGGCTTGATTTCTCGGCCTTAAGGTAACTAAAATCAGCCGCACGCCGCGGGAGTGTAGAAGTGCGATCGCCCATTGCACTCCCGGCTGGATGCGATCTAAGTGCAACAAGTCTGGCTGATTGACAATCCGACTGACGCATCCGAGAAAAACGTGAATTTCTTCTCCGCACAAGCCGGAACTTTTGGCGATTTCAGCATCGGGTACTCGGTTTTGTTTCATTTGCCAAAACTGCTGTTTGCTGAGGAGTTGGAGGTTGAGGTTGATTCCCCTAGCAAGATAAGCTGCTTGAGTATCGGCCAATCCCTGTTGATAGGTGGCATAGTAGCGATCGGACACATCGACTATGGGCCCGTCTAAATCGCAAAATACTGTCATCCGGCGGGAGGAGTCAGCCTCTAATGGTAGCTTGTACTGAAGGTTTTCGGAGTCTTGATCGACAGTAGTTAACATAAAACGTTAAGTAAATCAAGGGAGTTATACATTTATTGACTTTAGCAAAAATCTTATAAGTTAGAATACATAATTTTAAATCATATTATTAAAAAAACCTATTCATTTTTTGAGGATTGGGCTCAATAAGGGCGATCGAGCCTGCGCGTGGATAAATTCAAGGCAAAAAGTGATTTTTGTGGCTGTTGATATGTGCTTTAGCCATTAAAGTTTAGAATTAAGTTTTTAGTCTTTTGTAATTTACCCATGCTCAAACAAAGCGATTTTGTTAGGAATTCGGATACTAATCGAGTAGAGGTGCTGTCCGAAGCACTGCCTTACATTCAACACTTTGCCGGCCGCACCATAGTGGTCAAATATGGCGGTGCGGCGATGAAAGATAGCAATCTCAAAGACAAGGTGGTTCGGGATATTGTGCTGCTAGCTTGCGTGGGGATGCGTCCGGTTGTAGTTCACGGCGGCGGCCCGGAAATTAATATTTGGCTTGAAAAATTGGGAATTGAGCCGCAATTCAAGGATGGTTTGAGAGTGACTGATGCGACAACAATGGAAGTTGTAGAAATGGTTTTGGTGGGGAAAGTAAATAAAGAAATTGTTTCGTTAATCAACCAAGCTGGTGGCAAAGCAGTGGGATTGTGCGGCAAGGATGCCAATCTGATTCAAGCTCGTCCAGATGGCCGGGAAGGAATTGGGTTTGTGGGTGAAGTCAGCGGCGTGAACATCCAGATTTTGGAGTCTTTGGTGAACAGCGGTTATATTCCGGTGGTGTCGAGCGTGGCAGCCGATGAAAACGGTCAATCTTACAACATTAATGCTGACACGGTGGCTGGGGAAATTGCGGCTGGTTTGGGAGCAGAAAAGTTGATTTTGATGACTGATACTGCGGGAATTTTAGAGGATTATCACAAGCCAGAGAGTCTGATTGCTAAGTTGGATATTCAAGAAGCAAGAGAGTTGGTGGAGTCGGGAGTTGTGTCTGGGGGCATGATTCCGAAAGTTAATTGTTGTGTGCGGAGTTTGGCTCAGGGTGTGAAGGGTGCTCACATTATTGACGGTCGAATTCCTCATGCTTTGCTGCAAGAAATATTTACGGATGCGGGGATTGGGTCGATGATTGTGGCTTCTGAATTTAGCAGCGCGAACTTAAGGCCTAAATAAGGGGTAAATCCTAGCGTGGGGAGGGCGGGTGCGTGAAATAGGTAAACTCGCTGGGAGAGCGCGTATATCCTAACTAAACCTGCCCCTACAAACCTTGAGAAGGTACTTCGGGGAAATTACTTCAACTAATTCTAACCGTTGTTGGATTTCAGATTTTGTTAAAGTATGATTAAAAACTTTAGACTTTTGGATTCTGTTGCGATTTTCAAGCCGATTTCAAATACGCGATTAGCGCTAGTGGAACCAGAATACGCATCTATTTCTAGTTTGCCAGTTGGACTTGTGGGAACTATTGTTGAAGTGTATGATACGGGAAAGGAATGTCAGTATTTAGTGGAGTTTGCTGATAGTCAAGGGAAGGAATATGCTATGGCTATGTTAAAAGCCGATGAAATTTTAGTTCTGCAATATGAACTGGCAGTTGCTTAGTAATGTCAGGGGAATAAAAGTTCGATAAGGGCGATCGCACTTTGGGAAGGAAAGGGCTATCGCCATTTTAGTTATTTGGGGAAAAGGGCGATCGCGCTTTGGGAAAATAAGGGCGATCGCTCTTTAATTCCAAATAAAGAACGATCGGCTGCACTCTACCAGTTGCGCGTCGCTGTTAAGCTATAGCAAATTGAGTGATTTTTTTCTACCTCCGAGCAAAAGCAATGAATTGCGGGTTGGCATTAAAAACACTTAATTGAGTTTTTGTCATGGCAACTGTACCCCCCTCGTGCATCGGATCAGCAACTATGTATTTTCCCTCGGAAGTTTTGCCTAGAATAGCATTCCAATGACCCCCCGAACCACTTCCGACTCTTGATGGAAACTGTCCACGCCAAGCATTCGTTAAAGTACCGTAGTTAATGACCGGCTTTCCAGCAGCTAGAGACCGATCTAAATTATCCCATCCTGTTAACTCTTCTGCTGTACCACCAGAGTTTCTGATGCCGTTTTTCACATTGTCAAACGATGTCCACACTGTGTCTTGATTGAGAACAGAGACTCCTTGACTTGTCCCATTAGAATAACCAAACATCAGATAACGTGCGTAGTCAATGCTAGTTTCGTCACTGATATTCGCCTGCTCCATACCAAACATTTGACGAATCATCGCTAAACTAGCCGGGCCACAGTTGGTACTACTATTCGGTCCCGAATAGTTATAGGTTGGGTTCCTGTATTGAAGTTTAAAAAATGAGTTTGCTTGTTGTGTGCTGCTTACCAATGACGGTGAATTATTCAGTGTAAACGTCCCATTACCAGTATTCCACCAGTTAACATAACCCCGCTCAAAATTTTGTCGCCATCCATTAGTAACTTGAAATTCTTCACTGGTAGGCAAACCTAGCTGACTATTTTGACCTCCTAAATTCAGGTAATAATTGCCCAGGCTACCGCGAACAGAGAAAGTACCATTGGCTGAGTGAAAGATTGCACCGTTTTGGAAGTTTTGTCGCCATTTACCAGGTGAAAATTGAAATTCATCACCCGTATCTCTACCCAAAGCCTGAGCTATAGTTGGGTGGCTGTTGTAAAAAGAACCAATGCTACCTGCTGGGTTTAACTGTTTCTCCACTAGATATTTGTGTCCGTCGATCACAACAGTCCCACTATCGTCCTCACTCTTCAACCCCTGAAGCTCACCCTCACTCAACTCCTTCCCCTGAACGATCGCCCCAAAAATCGCCCCCTCATCTCCCGGTGAATCCGTAACATTCAACCGCGCATCAACAGAGTGTCCGATTTCTTCCAGCAACACATCCGCAACCGCCGCCGGATTCGCCCCATTCCGAGCCAAAAATTCCTTCGATAAATAAATCGTATCCGTCGTCGCTGCAAAAGCCCCATTCGCCCCGCCAATCTCAGCAGACGAGACAACCTTCACCGACGGAATCTCGCTAAAATCTCCCTGAAACCATCCTTCAGCTAAGGCTTTCGCACCCGCAGCATCCCAGTTTTCCCCAAAAGCTACATTCATCTTAGCCACGAAATCTGGAGCAGCCGCAAACTTACTCAAATCCCCATAAACCTCTGACATCGCCTGACCTGTTAGCAAATCGACAGAGCTATCCGGTAAACTGCTGTTGGGGTCCGCGATCGCCCCATTAGCCATCCGCGTTAGCGCAGCATCAGGCAAGATCGTATTGTCATAGGCTTCAGGCATTAAAGTCGGGAGATTAACTTCCTGACCAACACCCCCCGTTAACACACGGTTAGCATCTAGCTGCGGGATAATAGCCTTAGTCGGTTCTAGGCTGGCATTCCAAGGAGCGATCGCACTTACGTTATTGAATTCAGGCGTGAAAAAATTAGACACGTTATTCCCTCGTGTTGATTAGAGACAAGTACATAGACTTGCCCTGTGTTTGCTTAGATTAAATAAACTGTTTGTTGTAAAAGCCGATCGGCCGATCGCCCTAATGAACCCTTAGCCCCGATGAACCGCAACAGTAGCGGTACTTCTAAAGCTCTATTTATCTATCGGGCTGAGTCCGCAAGTTTTATGCAAAATACTGCTTTTTTGTTACAAAACTTTACTTAACGCCCTCTAACTTTTGCAAATACTAGCTTTGACGTTAGTTGAAGCGATCGCGCCTCCCCGTTGAGCTAAGTATTTACACTTATATCTTTAGTATTAGTATAATACTACACTAGCTACCGATACCAAGCAACTAACAAACGCTAGCAATTTCCGTTATGCTGTCGTTAGCCACATCTCAACACACCCGACAATGGCATCAAAAGAAGATTTATTTGCCGAAGCCGCCAAACACTGGGACTTAGAAAGGCTGTACCAAGCTTTTGCAGAAGCTAAACGGCAAATCTCTCCTCGATCGCGCAGGGGACTAACCGAAACAGAAAAACTTTACCTGCGAGGATTGCTTTCCGGTTGCAGTCCCGCCGAAATCGCCCGCCAACTGTTTCAGAGTTCCAAAAGTGCAGAGGTTTATTTATGTAAAACTTTATACCAATATGTTAAAAAACTCGCAGATGTACCTAACGAACCTGTAGGAAATTGGCGCAATATTTGCGATCGGCTACAGGAAGCGGGATATAAAACTCAGTCTTCTCCTGAATTTAAAATAAATAATTCTGTACCGACAGAAGCATTAGTAAAAATAGTTAATATAGGTTTTAAAGAAAGTACAGTATCAATTGATATTAACATTCGACTAGAATTCCCTTCAACTTCAGAAACTACGAAAACCGAACACTTGGATAAAAAAGATTAGATGTGCGATCGCCCCTATAGTAACTAATCTAACTAAAGGGCGATCGGCCCTCAACCACCAATCTTACTGAAAAGCTCTGCGATCTAATCATACCCTCAACCAAAGAGCATAAATGCTATAATCTTAATCGAGAGCGAGCCCTTCAACTTGGAGGTTTTAAAAATGAGATTTATCAATCCCAAAACAGATTTTGCCTTTAAAAAAATATTCGGCGACGAACAAAACAAAGAAATCCTCATCAGTTTTCTCAACGCCATCCTCTACCAAGGTAATTCTGCGATCGAATCTTTAGAAATCCTCAATCCCTATCAACCCCCCAAAATTAGAGGAGTTAAAGATACTTACTTAGATATCCGAGCCAAGCTGAATAACGAGCAAACAGTCATTATAGAAATGCAGGTATTGAATGTAGAAGGCTTTGAAAAGCGGATCTTGTACAATGCTGCTAAAGCTTATTCGATTCAACTCGACACGGGGGCCGATTACACGCTACTAAATCCGGTAATTGCTTTAACTATTACTGACTTTGAAATGTTTCCAAATCTCGACAAAGTAATTTCCCGCTTTGTCCTCAAAGAAAGAGATTATCTGGTTGACTATCTAATTTATGATATCGAGTTAGTGTTTGTTGAATTACCGAAATTCGGCAAAAAATTAGAAGAATTAGAAACTCTAACCGATAAGTGGATATATTTTCTGAAAAATGCCAAAAGTTTAGAAGTTGTACCGGAACAAATGGGAGAAGTCCAGGCAATTCAGAAAGCTTTTGAAGTTGCGAATCGCGCCGATTTAACCCGCGAAGAGTTGGAAGATTTAGAACATCAGGAAATTTACATACAAGACCAGCGGAATGCTATTACTAAAGCTGTTAAGCAGGCTGTTAAGCAGGCTGTTTCACAGGCAATGAAGGAAAAAGCGCTTGAAATTGCCAAAGGACTTCTGGATGTGTTAGATGAAGCAACGATCGCTCAAACAACAGGATTGAGTATTGAGGAAATTCAAAAGTTGAAACAAGCAAGGTAAAAAGCGATCGACTATCAAGAATCCTTCGACACTTCCTCAAAATCTTCCGCATCCCCCGGCAAACCCGAGCCCTCGCTACCCCTCAACCGTGGCGATTCCCCATTACTCGCACCCGCACCGTAAACCCCAGAATACCTATCCTCCAAGCCCGAATCCCTCAGCGAAATCGCACTTCTTTGACTCGGTGACAATCTCTCTGTCGATCGGCGATTTGTTCCAGACATGGGCGGCTTGCGAGTTAAAGTTTTCCAAGCAGCCTTAATCCCAGTCACCACGCTGCGAGTTGTCACCTGCACGTTTTGCGCCTGCTTCTTCGCGCTACCAATACTTCGATCGACTTGTTTGACAACCTCCCCCGCACTTTGCACCCCATCGCTGACATCATCCGTCAACTCGCTAATTTCCAGCCCCGTCAACCGAATCGCCTCCAAAGTAGGCGGAAATTCGCGAGAAAGCGTGTCAGCGAGCTTTTCCACGCTGCGCGCCGCCCGGGCCAGCGCTTGCACCGCAGGTATTAAAGTCACTAAAACAGCAGTCAGGCTAACTGCCACTAGCAAAATTGAAAGTCCTAGCCAGAATATAGGGTCGCTCACTTGAATCTCGGATTTGTGGTTGAGGATTTCATCTCACTTAGCGGATGGGAGGGCGCGACGGGGGACTCACTTCAGCTTCACTTTCCGACAGTGTTTGGCGTTCCCGCTGAGTCGCTTCCAAACCTGCCGCGATCGCCTCTTTGAGTCTAATCAAAGTTTCGTCCCAATTTCGGATTGCAGTTTCAGAAAGTCGATCGGCCTGCAACTGCACGCTAGTCGATAAATCCTCCGCCAACTCGGGCAAAGCATCGGCCGATTTTTTCAATATCTGCCGCGTCTCCTTGCCTGGTCGCGGTGCTATCAGCAAGCCAGTCACTGCCCCGATCGCAGAACCCACAAGCAAACCGCCAATAAATAATCCTGAACGTTTAGTTGACATTTTTATAACTTCTCTCCATACACCAATTTTAGGCACGTTTGCCCGATCGCAGCCCTTTACAAAGGTAGAAATATTGTTGAAAATCCTAGGGAGTCAGCAGGGGCAGCAGTTTTAGGATAGCTTACCTCAAAGGTCGATCGCGCCTGGACCAAAGCATCCGTCCCAAACCCAGCAATCCCACAAGTTGCTGAACCTGTTGCAGTTGCAATTCCAGTTGTTGATAACGTCGTCGCAGTTGGCGGGTACCTTGCTGCCTTTTACCAAGGAAATCCGGCGATTTGCTGAGGACATTGCTGCTGCGGCGTTCCATTCCTGCGATCCGCATTTCCAAACGTGCGATCGTCCGCCTGATTTTCCACACCTTCGTCGCTATATAAAAGCAAACCAGAGATATCATTAAATTGATAATTACAACAGCCGTCAGCATTTCTCACCTGTTTTTAACTACTAACATATTCCGCTGTTTGTGGCGGAATTCTAGCCCAATGTAGGGACACAGCAGTGTTCATTAGTGTCAAATCAAGTCTGAAGCCTGAGAAATCTAGCTTTCATGCAAGGCTTGATCCCCCTAAATCCCCCTGGTTGTAGGGGGACTTTGATAACTTCTTGTTCCCCCCTTAAGAAGGGGGGCTAGGGGGGATCAGGCCTTAATCGTCACACAGCAAATCTGCAATACATTTGACCTTAAATTGACACCAATGAACATTATTGTGTCCCATCAAGCAGAGGAAAATTTTAAGCCTGAGACATAGCAGGCAAACAAACCTTAGTACCGCCCAAGCCGCAATAACCGTTCGGCTCTTTAGCAAGATACTGCTGATGATAGCTTTCTGCGTAATAAAACTCAGGAGCCTCAATAATTTCAGTCGTAATCTTGCCGTAACCGGCCGCAGTCAAAGCCTGCTGGTAAGCATCGCGCGAAGCTTCAGCTAGCTGCTTTTGACTGGCTGAATACGTGTAAATTCCCGATCGATACTGAGTACCCGAATCATTGCCCTGACGCATTCCTTGAGTAGGATTGTGACTTTCCCAAAAAACTTTGAGGAGCGTTTCGTAACTAATTACTTTCGGCTCGAAGACAACCAGAACTACTTCATTATGTCCCGTCATCCCGCTGCAAACTTCATTGTAAGTAGGATTCGGAGTAATCCCGGCCGCGTAGCCAACAGCCGTCGAAAAAACTCCATTTTGCTGCCAAAATTTGCGTTCCGCGCCCCAAAAACAGCCCAGGCCAAACATGGCAGTCTCCATGCCGTTTGGAAAGGGAGGTTTGAGCGGATTGCCGTTAACAAAGTGAGTTGCCGGTACCGACATCGACTCTGCCCGCCCTGGTAATGCCTCTTGGGGAGAGGGCAGGCTCGACTTTTTGCCAAATCCAAATAGCACCATAAGTTTGTGAGGGGGGATCTCTGATAAACGTCTTTACCTTACTTAATAATATCAGATGTATACTGAAAATAGTGGCCCTTTTAAAGGTAGAAGGTAAAAACCAGAAGGCAGATTTTTTTTACGCAAGGTTTTTGGTGATACTGCTCACTGCCAACGCAGTTTTAAATCACCTTAGCCCGTGTTCTATGTCACCAAAACATACCTAAAATATCACCTATTGTTGAGTTATAAATCACGCGGATTTTAGGCAAAACAGCCGATTATTAAAGGTATGGTGTTGTAGTAGTTATTCAATACCATTTATTGGGAGTGTGTAGAAATGGGCGCTAAACCTTGCAGTCAACCTTTAAAATCTAATCCGTTTATTACTTACCGCGACCCAATTACAGGCAAGTGGATTGTGGTAAATCAGACTTGGCCCAAAGCATCAGAACAAGCACAGCTAGCAGCAGCTTGAGTTCTCCTATTAATTTTACCTGAAAAAGTAATCATTCTTTGCAACTTCATGACTTACGCAAAAAGTTATTGGACGCGCTACTTATATTCGTAAGGTGCTTAGGTTGCACCTACCTGAACACCTTACTTTGAAACATTTCTCATCTCTTTTTGCAGTTCCAAATACCGATAGAGATATTCCGAAATTATCCCGTGCAAAAACAAGTCGCGTGCCGCATTAAATGGACTGTTTGGCGCTAGCGGATGGCGATTGACAATTACATGATTCCAGTCGCAATTTCCGGTAATCTCGCTGACATACAGTCCGAAGTTTTCATCTAACTGAAGCGACATCACTGCTCGCGCAAATTCGTCGCTCGTTAAACACAGAGAATAAAAGACTTTAAACAATTCGATCGCAGATTCCAAATCCAAAATCCTCAACCACCTGCGATTGTCAAAATCCATGTCAACTTTTACAGGTTGAATGCTATCATAATTAATTCCCCGTTCTTTAACCAACTGCAACCAGTTAGGATTTGTCACCATTGCTTGGTTGTAATCCCAGACAAAGTTATAGAGAATTAAGTCGTGTTCGAGAAACGCATTGTCAGCTAAATCGCTAACTGTGCGCGGATAAAGCTTTGACTTTTCAATCTGGGTGTCGGGGCCGTTGTCAATCAAGAAGTTGATAATGTTGGAGCCGGCGCAGATGTGCCGGACTATTAAATAACAAGCTTCGGGCGAGACAAAGTTATTCAGAAAAAATGCAGCCGATTTGTGCATTAAAGTGTAAGCGCGAAATTGAAAGGGCAACAGGCGCTTGACAGTCATAATTACCGCCAGCAACAAGTTAGCAATTACTTTGATCGGGATGAGCAAATAATTGCGAGTCCAGCTTTGCAAATCCCGCATCATATATGCTTTTGCCACTAAATCGACGGGAATAGATCGATCGCAAAACAACACATCCCAAACATTCGGATCTCGGCGGTTGTAGGGTTTGGTAACGTAAGGGATTTTTCGCTCATCTGGGAGATTTTTGGTATCTTGTTTTTGCAGCTTTTGCATTAGCGAATTTCCTCCAATTGCAGCAAATATAAACGAGCAGTGACGCGAGCGGTTTTGACAATGCGGCGGGCAATATCATCTGTCATCCATTCGGCATTAATCAAATTTTCCAGTTTGGCTAAATGCGACTCGTCATTAGCTCCGTGATAACCTAAAAATGACACTTGTTCTGATTGCAAACCGAGAGTTTCTTGAATTTGTTTTGCCCACTTTCCCGCCAACTGATTGCCCAATCCTTCGATAATAAACATACTGCCAATTAAATCGACAGGATTGTCCCGCGATGCTTGGTGGAAAATAAAAGCTGAGAGTGCTTCGCTGCCAATATTCTTCTCATATTCCACAATTTTTGACAAATCGCCGCCCACAGAAACATAATTTTGTTCTAGCATTTGATAGTCGCGGTGTTCGTCTTGAGCATGACCGATAAAAGTCGATCGCAGGCGAAAGTCACTCATGTTAGAAGCAGCGCGAGCAATCCAGCGAGCTCCCTCTACAACTTGTGGCCGGAGATTGCACAGCAAAGCTTGATAATCTTCTATTGTAAACTCTCCTCGGTACAATTTGCGGACAATAGGAACGGAACGAATTTCGCGCTCAAACTTCAGCCAAATCCCTGCTAACTCCCGCAACAAATAAGCTTGCGGAGAGTTGGGGTGTTCGGGTTTAACGCTTTCGAGAGGCGAAGCTTCGGGAACCTCATGAATGTTATAAATTTGAGAAGTCATAGGCTTATGGGTATTTTCCACAGCAGTTAACATCATATATGCCGTTGTAAAGCGGCCGCTTTCAGGCACGAAACAAAAGATTTTCTGTCCAGGCTGTAACTTGTCCGAATTGAACAATTCCTCTAACATTAAATAAATCGAGGCGCAGCCTGTATTTCCCCGTGTGTATAAGTTGGTAAACCATTTTTCTTCAGGAATCATGCAGCCTGCTTGTTCCAGAAGTTCTACAATTTGCCCCCGGAAAAAGTGAGACGAATAGTGGCACAGCAGCCAGTCGATTTCCTGCGGACAAACTCTCCCGGCTTTAATCAGCCGCAGCCAACCTTCAACCCCTAATTTCATTACATTGTCCAGCAAGCGAATATTTTGCCGCAAGTCAAAAGCTCCCGCTGTGGCTGCATCGAGGTAGGAGGAATAATCCAACCAGCTTTTAGTGGATGTTTCGTTGGCTAATCCTGAATACATACAAACAGGATAAGCATTGGCGTGGGAAACGAGTTCAATCCATTCTATTTTTAAACTAATTCCCGTGGAGTTAGGATGGTTTTGGAGCAACAATGCTCCGGCACCGTCGGAGAGCATCCAGCGCAGAAATTCTGTATCGAAAGGCAGGGATTTTCCCCCTTGCACCGAAGTCTCTGCTTCAAATTTGGTGTTTTTGAACAGGCGCGAGGGAAATTCGGAAGCGACGGCAATGGCGGTTTGTTTTTTGCCGAGTTCGATTTGAGAGGTGGCGTAATTTAAAGCACTAACTCCGGCACAGCAAACTCCTTGAGTTGACACTATTTCTAGGGGAGATAATTCGGAAAGTTCCCCGTGTACTATGCTGGCAAATCCCGGTACTAATAAATCTGGTAAAGTGGTAGCGCAGGCCAATAAGTCGATCGCCCCTGGTTCCAAATTTGCCTGGGCGATCGCGTCACGGACAGCAAACGCTGCCATTTGGCTGTTAGAATATATTGTTTGCTGCTGTTTGTCGATCGCGTAGTAGCGCTGTTGAATCCCGTTGCTGTTGAGAATTCGCTGCCTGACTCTCGAAGCGCGCGAGCCAATTTTGCCGAGATATTCTTCCATCTCATCATTATTAATCGGTTCTCCCGGCAAAAATTTTCCAATCCGATTGATATAAGCACTGTACATGGCGTAAACCTCTAAAGTTGCTAATTTAGTCGGGTGCGTTGGTTTCTTAAATCAAGCCAGAAAACATCTAAAATTGATGGTGCTTTGTGAAGCCGTGAACTTGCAAGGAGCAAGCAGCTATCTTGTAGAGTCGCCGGAAATCAGGCAAGTTGAGCAACAGCGACAACAAGTTACCTGAAGCGGGGTGAAGTTTTATGTAATTGAGCCAATATGTAACTAGAGTTCCTTCGCAGCTTCCCGACTGAAATGGATATTGCAAAACTAGATACTTGGTATTCTCCTTCTCAACGCCGCACGGCTGTTTCGCTGTTGATGAAACGAGTAGGCGTAACTCGCACTAGGGCTGAATGCTTTATCAGGCTTTGGGTTTACTTATCGGTGAAACAGCTTCAGGAAAGCCAGCCCCGCCTCACACCGCCGCTGGCGAAACTGGAATTGCCAGCAACAGAAGTGCAGTGCACTCACCGGGAAGCCGCAGAACTATTTTACTGCGATTCCGATCGCGGGAGCGATCGCGCCGCCGGAATGATGTTAGATAAATTAGAAGCACTGGGATTGATAGCCAAACACTTTGATGGTAACGCTACGGCCATTGAAATTCAACCAGTTTCAGAAATTTTAAATGTCACCGAACCTCAAAAGCCTGTACAAATCCACTTGGATAATTTTAATCCTAGGTGCGACGCGATTCCCCTGGCCAATTTATTAGCTACCAATTACAACTGGATGAACCGCAACACTAACGCCGTTCCCCACAAAATTGCTAAAATTCTGCGGCTTTTAGCCAGTCAATACTCAAAAGGAATGCGAGTTTTGCGTCGCTCAGATAATCTCAATCCAGTCGGGTTTTACTTACTTTATCCCACCGCTAGCGAATCCGAAGTTAATTTTTTTAACGCTCCTAGCAAAAGCCTTCATTTAAGTTCAATTTCGGATATCGATCCTTTTAATATGGCGCTACCAGGAGATCAAAATTGCCAGTCAGTATTTATCCGCAGTTGGATGATCGATCCGCAGTATTTGTCAGAATACCGAATTACTTTTCTCGAAGACACACAGAAAGTTTTAGGCGAAATGCAAACAGATTTTCCGAATCTGTGCGACTTGTATACGCTGATGATTCACCCCATGTACGAAAAACAGGCCCTGGCTTTGGGATTTCATAAGACTAGCAGCGATAGTCAATTATCTGTTTACTGGATGTATCTAGCATTGGATAGATTTTTAGCGCTGGATATCAAGGAAGCATTAGTTAAACTGTAAGATGATTCGGCGAGGATTCGGCGGTTTCAACCGCTCCTTGTCCAACAAAGTCCGCCTCCGCAGACTAAGAAATAAGGAGGATATTCTACTCGTTACCAGGCTCTGCCTGGGGAACCAGTTAATCGCCGAATCATCTTGTTTATAAAACTTCCCTTCCCAAATAGGGTTGTAAGGCTTCCGGCACTTTTACAGTTCCGTCTGGCTGCTGGTAATTCTCCAAAATTGCTGCCATTGTGCGGCCCACAGCTAAACCGGAACCGTTAAGGGCGTGAACGAATTGAGTGCCTTTTTTACCCGCTTCTTTAAAGCGAATATTTGCCCGCCGCGCCTGAAAATCTGCGACGTTGGAACAACTGGAAATCTCGCGGTATTTGCCAGCCGATGGCAGCCACACCTCTAAATCGTAGGTTTTGGCGGCCGCGAAACCCAAGTCGCCTGTACATAGTGCGATCGCCCGATAAGGCAATTTCAGTGCCTGTAAAACTCCCTCAGCATCCTGCACTAACTTTTCGTGCTCTGCCTCGGAGGTACTCGGATGCACCAGTTTTACCAATTCAACTTTATTAAATTGGTGCAGTCGAATTAATCCCCTTGTATCTTTGCCGTAACTGCCAGCTTCGCGCCGAAAACAAGGAGTATAAGAACAGTGATAAATTGGCAACTGTTCTGCTGTCAAAATTTCACCTCTGTACAAATTGACAACCGGAACTTCGGAAGTAGGAATCAGCCATAAATCGTCTTGGTCGCACTTGAAACTTTCTTCAGCAAATTTGGGCAGTTGACCCGTTGCAGTGAGGGATTCAGTGTTAACTAAAAGTGGGGGGATCACTTCTACATAACCAGCTTTTGTGTGGCGATCGAGCATAAATTGAATTATCGCTCTTTCCAGGGCTGCACCAGCTCCAATTAAGGTAACAAAGCGGGGCTGAGCGATTTTTACTGCCAGTTCAAAGTTGAGAATTCCTAATTTTTCGCCGATTTCCCAGTGCGGCAAAATATCTGGATTTTGGGGTATGTATTCGTCTCCCCAGCGCCGGATTTCGACGTTTTCTTCTTCATTTTTGCCGATCGGCGTTGAGGAACCCGGCAAGTTTGGCAGCGGCAGCAATAAAGCTTCTATTTGAGCTTTTAGATCTTTTTCCTGTGCTTGCAGTTCGTTCGACTCCGTGCCGACAGCGTTGCCTTCTGCCTGCAGTTCCTGAATTTCGGGAGATTCGAGGGGTAAACCCGATTTTCGTTTTTGACCGATGAGTTTGGCAATTTCGTTGCTGCGGGCTTGTAGTTGCGATCGCTTGCTTTCCAACTCCCGCTGCTGTTTGTCTAATTGCAAAATCGGCTCGATTTCATAGTTACCTCCGCGCAGGTTGAGGCTTTCTTGCACGGCTTGCGGGTTTTCTCGGATTAATTTGAGGTCTAGCACAGATTTATTCTAAATCTTAAATTTTAGAGCCGCTGGGACAGAACGAGATGATATAAAAGCTTTGTTAATCATTGGCATATTAAATCATAATTTATTCTGACCTAAATTCCTGGTTGGGTGTCACCCATGAAGGGTGACACCCCACAAATGTATGTTATAGTTGCAAATATTAGTAGATGCACCCTGATAATTTTCTACCCCAGCCAGCGATGGTAGGGGTTTTTTGTTGTGTGGCATGGAATTGAAGCCCTGGATGCACTATCAGTCTAAAAAACCCGGTTTCTCGCTATTATCGTCTCAAATGAGGCAATTACGTCAAGAAGCTGGGTTTTTGCGTCCAAGACTAGGTTACTAAAATATCTTTCCGCTTAAAAGTTAAAGCCAGTGCGAAGCAACCAAACCCATTGAGTGTCGTTGCGGCTGTCATTCTCAGGATTAACAACGACCCAAGCAGCAGGGGTGATGGAAATGTTGTCGTTGACCTGAAAGCGATAGAACGCTTCAATGTGATAGGAAGTATCTCGCTCGCGGCGCACATTACTGCTCGTCACGCGACCTGGTAAACCCACTAAAATCCCCGGTAGATTGCCTTCACCTCCGACATCTGGGAAACTTATTCCGATCGCTGCATACACAACATCGGCGCGATCGCCACCGTCAACATTTAGCAAAACCACGCCACCTCTACCATCAGACACACTGCTAACACCGGAATTTTCTGCATTGGCGCGAGTATAAACGCCCCAACCGTGAACTTGCAACCGGGGAGCAAGACGGTAGAATCCTTGTACGCCTACAGAATCGCTGGATGTAGCAATATTGTCCCCAAACGGTCGCGCAGCCAGAAAACTGCCCGTACCGCCTGTGAGATCAGCTTTACCGCTTGGTGCAAAGGTACGAGAATAGGCTACGCCAATTGCTCCGCGATCGCCCCGGTAGGCAAGCTGAACCAGAGCATTGTAGGAACCGTTGAATAAACCGTTACTTTGCTGCGAGAGATTAGGATTTCCGCCTACATAGCCCACAGTCAGGGTGAGGTTTTTGACGATCGTCCAGTTGACAGCAGCACCGCCACCTCCCCGGCGGTAGAGGGGATTGTATTGTCCGAACTTCGAGGGAATTCCCTCACTATCGCTGGCGATCGTTGGAGGAGTCAGCAAATCCGTAATATCCGGATACCCAACACCTGTCGGGCCGAGGGTCAGCGCCAGATTAGAGGTCAGCGGGGTGACATACAATAAGTGAGGGACGGTGATGGTGTTATCGACATTGCCATCAAAGTTCAAGGCCGTCATATTTGTACCCGTCTCATCGGCAATCCTCCTGCCCAAGTTGCCGAATTCCAAACGGGTTCTCAGCATATCGCGACCGGTGAAGCTGGTTTCCAAATTTAATCGTCCCCGGTTGGCAACAATAGTGTTGGTGCGATCGCGCGAATCCCCAACACTGTTACCGGAGGTATCTGTTAACACCACGATAATTTCCGCATTCAGCTTCGTCGTAGTCGAGAACTGATTCGCTTCTAGTTCGGCTGTGCGTGCATCGAGAGCATCGACTCTACCCCGCAACACCGATAATTCAGTTGCAAATTCTGCTTGCAGTTTTTGGACGATCGCTAAATCTTCCCGAGTAATCAGGTTGGTTGTTCCTGCGGCAATTAGTTCGCTGACTCGATCGAGACAGCTATTCAATCCTGCGGCAAATTCGTACCGCGTCAGCGCCCGGTTTCCTCTGTAAGTTCCATCGGGATAACCGGCAATGCAGCCGTAGCGTTCTACTAGAGATTGCAGCGCCTGAAACGCCCAGTCAGTGGGTTTTACATCCGAGAGTTGAGAGACATAATTCACCTGCGCGAAGGGTTTTTCTGTCAAGGTATTTAACGGTTCAGGAGCAACTAATCTATCAATTGGGGCCGCCAAACTTGGGGATGATGTTAGTAGAAATACACCAGGTGTTCCGAGTATAAAAGCAGTAATCAGGTGAAAAAAATGCTGGATGTGCATAGGACAAAGCTCCGCATAAGGAACCGATCGCCAGAATGAGCAATACAGCCACCTTCTAGACTGTTAAAACGTTCTTAATAGCTGCAACCCTTGGTATTATTGCATTTGCCTTTTTCCTTCTTCCTTCCCCCCAAGGGGGGCAGGGGACTTCTTCCTTCTTCCTTCTTCCTTCTTCCTTCTTCCTTCTTCCTTCTTCTATACCTTTACGCTGCGCTTGAACCGGTGCGAACTTTGTCAATTGTCACTGCGATAATTATCACCAGACCTTTCACAACTAACTGCCAGAAGAAAGACACATTCATGAGAGTTAGTCCATTGTTAAGCAGGGCAATAATTAAAGCCCCGAGCAAAGTACCCCAAATAGTGCCAATTCCACCTGTGAAACTCGTTCCTCCCAAAATTACAGCAGCGATCGCATCTAATTCGTAGCCTTGCCCTAACATCCCCGTCGCACTGTAGAGGCGCGACGCGCTCATAATTCCACCTAAACCAGAAAGCAACCCACTGACGCCATAGACAAATAACAGCACCCGACTCACCTTGATACCCGTCAATCGTGCTGCCCGAATGTTGCCTCCCACGGCGTAAATATGCCTCCCGAGAACAGTCCGCCGCAAGACAAACCAACTCGCTAAAACTGCTAGAAAAGCGATAATAACTAACCAGGGAATTGGGCCAACATAGCTGTTACCTATCCAAGCAAAATTCAGATTTCTATTGATAACGGTAGTGCCGTTAGCTACTAAATAAGCAACTCCCCGCAAAGCTGTGTAAGAACCGAGGGTGACGATGAACGGAGGCAAACCTAAATAGGCAATTAGCGAGCCGTTAAGCAATCCCAAAAATACTCCGGCTATTAACGCAGCCGGTACGGCAAACCAACCCAGACCTGGAACTAAGGAAACCAGCACCCCTACAACTGCCGTCACGCCCAAAATTGACCCGACTGAAAGGTCAATTCCGCCCGTCAAAATCACAAAAGTCATCCCTGTAGCAAGGACAATATTGATCGAAGCTTGCCGAATGACATTGATCAAATTTCCTACTGAAAGAAAGTTGGGCGTTACCAGGGAAAAAATTACACAGATGGCAACCAAAATCGGCAGGATACCGGCAACTTGGATAAAATTTTTCCAAGCTTGAGCTTTACTTGTTTTCTGCCGATCGCTCCCTGAATTTCTGCTGGTTTTTGTTTGCGTTTGACTCATGATTTTACTCCCTCTTTTGCACCAGTGGCATAGGCCATAATGTTTTCTTGCGTAATCTTTTCCCCAGTCGATCCGCCTACTTCACCGACGAGGCTTCCCGATCGCATTACTAAAACGCGATCGCTCATTCCCACAATTTCCGGCAGTTCGCTGGAAATCATCAAAATAGCTACACCTTTGGCTGCCAAATCGCTAATAATTCGATAAATTTCGCTTTTTGCGCCAATGTCCACACCCCGCGTCGGTTCATCTAGCAAAAGTACCTTGGGGTTGATAGCCAACCAACGCGCTAGCAGCAACTTCTGCTGATTTCCCCCAGAAAGATCCATTGCCCTGATGCTCGGACTTGCAAGGCGAATCTGCAAATTATTAATAGCATCATTGACAATTCTCAAGAGAAAATTTTCGTTAATAATGCCAGCTTTTGCTTCTCGATCGAGGACATTCATGGTGATATTCTCACCCGAACTAGCCTCTAAAAATAGTCCAAGAGCCTTGCGATCTTCTGGCACGTAAGCAATTCCGGCTGCCATTCCTTCATCGGGTGTCGAGACATTGAGATGACGACCTTCCAGTTTTATTTCACCGCTTACCTTCCGATCTGCACCAAAAATTAGGCGGGCAAGTTCTGTTCTGCCAGCGCCAACTAAACCCGCTAAACCCAAAATTTCGCCCGCATGAAGTTGAAAAGTGGCAGGCTTTACTTTGTGGCCGTCGCTTAAATTTGTTACTTCAAGAACAACTGCACCCGGTGTTATTTGATGCTTGTTTTCGTACAAATCCTGTAAAGAACGACCCACCATCATTTCCACCAGGCGATCGGCCGAAATTTCGTGCTTTTCAAGAGAGCCAATATACCCGCCATCTCGGATGACGCTCACGCGATCGGCAAGGGCATAAATTTCTGCCATTCTGTGGCTGATATAAATAATAGCAATGCCTTCATTCCGCAAGCGGCGAACCACTTCAAAAAGCTTATCTGTTTCGCGGTCTGAAAGCGCGGCCGTCGGCTCGTCCATCACTAAAATTCGGCTGTTGTCTTTGAGCGCCCTAGCTATTTCCACTTGCTGCTGTTCGGCAATTGAAAGTGTCGAAACCAGGTCTCCAGCCTCAAAATTGGCATCGAGGTTTTTTAATACCTCAGCGGCCCTACGCCGCATTTCATCTTGGTCTAGAAATGTACCTCCTTTCTTCAGCTCGCTGCCCATAAAAATGTTTTCAGCAACTGTCAGATTGGGCGCGAGATTGAGTTCTTGATAAATAATGGCTATCCCTAAATCTCTGGCTTGACCGGGGTCTGTCATCTTAACAACTTTGCCGTCAATTCTGATTTCGCCTGCATCGGCTATGTAGGCTCCCGCCAGAATTTTCATCAGCGTACTTTTGCCCGCGCCGTTTTCCCCCATGAGGGCGTGGACTTCGCCCGGGTAAACGGTGATATTTACATCGTGCAAGGCTACAAAACCGTTAAAGGTTTTTTTAATACCTTGCATTTCCAGGACGGGCTTAGTTTTAATTGAAGGTTGAGTGCTATTTACCATCGTAAATACCGTAAGAAAATCTGCTGGACTATTAAATTTAGATCCCCCCTAGCCCCCCTTAAGAAGGGGGGGAGAAGATTCTTCTCAAAGTCCCCCTTCTTAAGGGGGATTTAGGGGGATCTAGACTCGGGAAAAAACGGGATTCCTCAAGGGTTTTAGTCTTAACTTGACACGAAGAAGGTCACTCGCTTGTCCAGCCTTTATGTTGATTGACGTTTTCGCGAGTAATCAGCGCGACTGGAATCAGAATGTTTGGATCGGCTGGCTTTTTTCCTTTCCGAATGTCGTTGCCGACTTCAACTGCCTTGGCTGCCATGCGAAATGGATCTTGAGCTGCTGTAGCCACAAATAGACTGTTGTTCTGCTTGAGGGCATCTAAAGCTTCAGGTGCACCATCGACTCCCACAATGAAGAACTCGCTCCTTTGTGCTTGTTTGGCGGCTAATTCTGCACCAATGGCACAGGGGTCATTAATTGCAAAAACAGCATCAATTTTTGGGAAAGAAGTAAGCAAATCGCTCATCACTCTTAACCCGCCATCGCGACTGCCTTCTGCGTTCTGATCTTTGGAAAGAACCTTGAGCTCTGGATATTTGGAGAAGACACTCTGGCAACCCTGAACTCGCTCGACTACTGAAGCGACGGGAGGTCCATTGATAATCACAACGCTGCCTTTTCCTTTCAAGCGATCGGCTATATATTGACAGCTTACTTCGCCAGCTTGCACGTTATTTGAAGTAACTGTGGCATCAACGCCTCCCTCGGCGGCGGTATCAACTGCAATTATCGGAATTCCGGCTTGCTTGGCTTTTTCGACAGCGGGGGCGATGCCTTTGGTGTCAGCAGCATTGAGTACAATCATGCTGACCTTAGAGGCAATAAAGTTTTCGATTTGATTAAATTGCTGATTTAAATCGTCGCCGCTGGAAACGAGAGTTGTCCTCACATTTGCACCGCCGAGTTTCTTGGCTTCGGCCTCAGCACCCTTGCCAACTTGTACGAAGAATGGATTGCCGAGGTCGCGGACTGCTACAGCAACTGATGAAAGTTCGGAGTTGCTTGGTTGTGTGCTGTTTTGAGCGTTCTGGGAAGCTGCGGTGCAACTTGCCAGAGTGCTGCTGAGTAGACTAAAAAGACTGAGTGCGATCGTTACTCGTTTCACCTCAAACTCCAATGAATGCTCGTTTGGAGACAGTCGATCGTAAATATGACGTTGCCAACCTAACATTAGCTTTTGTTAGGTTTAAGCTCGAACACCTAATGTTTTAGGTGAGCGGCTTTTGTTTGTACATAATTGTACAAAACCTTGTTTCTTTTCTGCTCGTAAAACTTTCTTGCTCGGCTCGTTAGACTGCTTTTGCGAACAACAGACAAGATACAAATATCCCGTCTCTGTCCTCCATGCAAAATCATCAACGATGCTTGAATTTTCTCAATGCTTTATGAGCATTGATTTTATGAGTTTGAGAAAATTTTAGGAGAATATTTTCGACAAAATTTTTCAGAAATTGCTTTTAAAAGCTGGCAGAGTCATATTGAATTTAACTCTCTATATTGGGTGATGATAACAATTAAATACTGGCTCGATATCTATCTTTGGATATACAATACTTTTACCAAAGACTAAAAATGCGAGAGCCTCGCTCAGTAACGCTTTGCTAATCTTCAGTCTGGTCGGATGCGCCGCCTCAACTCAATAAATCTTAAATTTTGCTGGGTGTTTAATATTGTAAAAGATGTAAAAAATTATTAAGTTTACAGTCAACTACGGTAGATTATAGTAAACTGCAAAAAAAGTCTCGCACTCACCGATGCTGCTAGTTAAAAAGCCCCTAGTAAAAAAGCAGATCGTCGCTCAAAACCAACGGTAAGAGTAGGGGAGTAAAATATTTGCCTGTAAAACCTGCAATTATACTCATCATCACATGGTTTAAAAGCTCTGGATAATGCCGATCGCCCTTTTTGGCCAAATCACTATACTGCAATAATTGTCTGCGCTGTCAATGGGTAAATCTGAGATGCGATCGGCAAATCACCTATTCTGTTTCCTAGAAATATTTGCCAGCGAAGGCGGCATTCAATCCTACGTTAAGGACATTTTCAAAGCTTACCTGTCCATAACCGTAGGGACAAACTCGCCGCCACAAGCTGAAGTTTTGCTGTTGCGAGATTCCCCAGACAGCAACAATCCTTACGAGTCAAAAAATCTGAAATTTTATTACCTCAAGACCGAGAATCCCGGGTTTGACCGTCTTAAGTTTGCTACAGTATTACTAACTCGCTTGTTGCAAAAACGACCGCAGCGGGTTTTTTGCGGTCACATCAAACTCGCACCGCTAATTCAAACTTTATGCCAGCCGCTGGGAATTCCCTACACTATTTTAACTTACGGCAAGGAAGTGTGGGGACCGCTTGGGCCCAAATATCAAACAGCAATGAGACAAGCTGAGAGCATATGGACTATTAGCAGGTACACGCGCGATCGCACTTGCGAAATTAACAACTTAAATCCCGAAAAATTCCAAATAGTGCCTTGTACTGTAGATAAAAATATATTTACGACTGGGCCGAAGCCAGAGGATTTATTAGAGCAGTACAATTTGGTTGGTGCTAAAATATTGATGACTGTAGCCAGATTGCGAGCGAGCGATATTTACAAAGGTGTCGATGTCACCCTTCAAGCTTTGCCCCAAATAGCCAAAACTTTTCCCAATGTGAAATACTTAGTTATTGGACGCGGAGACGATCAACCTAGATTAGTCAAACTTGCTGAAGATTTGGGTGTTACCGAAAGAGTAATATTTGCGGGTTTTGTACCGACAGAAAATTTACCAGCACATTACCAGTTGGCTGATGCTTATGTAATGCCCTCCCAGGAAGGGTTCGGTATAGTTTATTTGGAAGCGCTGGCTTGCGGAGTACCCGTGCTGGCGGGGGACTCGGACGGGTCAGCCGATCCGCTGCAAGATGGTAAACTGGGATGGCGAGTTCCTCACCGAGATTCAGCAGCAGTAGCGGTTGCTTGTGTGGAAATGCTGCGAGGAGAGGATAAAAGGTGCGATCGCCACTGGTTGAGGGAACAAACCCTCGCAAGATTTAGTTTTCAATCCCTTTGTCAATCCTTACAAGGAATTTTTCAACCCTCTGGGTCAGATAAACTTATGCCGTAGAGAGCGGTTTCTGGGTGTACAATGGGAAAATTAACTCGATCGACCGCCTTAATTTCTGAGTAGGATAGAGTTAGGCCTACCTGCAAAGACACCCAAGGAGACCACCGTGAACCAAGGCACCCCCAAAATATCTTTCAAGCTACCCCGTATTAGCAATTGGCTGATACTGCTGGGCATCGCGTGTTTGTTGGTGTCAATTGGTTTGGGTTGGATAGTTAAATCAGTGTTGATTGTAGTAGCTTTTTTGTTGCTGACGCCTGTGGTCGCATTTTTCGCGCTTCAGTGGTGGCTGAAACGCAATTTAATTCATGACAAGTGTCCAGTTTGTCAATACGAATTTCCAGCTTTAAATCAAACTCAGTTTCAGTGTGCCAACTGTGGCGAACCTCTGAAAATAGAGGAAGGTCATTTTAGTCGCTTGACACCGCCCGGTACGATCGATGTTACCGCAGTTGAAGTATCATCGGTTCAACAGTTGGAAGATTAACCATTGGGAATTGGGCATGGGGCATGGGGAATTGGGCATCGGGCATGGGGCATGGGGCATTGGGCATTGGGCATTGGGCATTAGTTGATTGTTATTTTTTATTTGTTACTTGTTACCTGTTATTTTTTATTTGTTACTTGTTACTTGTTGGTTTGAATAACCAATGCCCTATGCGCGATGCCCTATTTCCAAAATTACTTTTCCAAGCGCACAGCATACCACTGCAAAAATTTTCCAGGCCCGACATCTAATTCACAATAAGTATTAATTAAATACTTGGCTTGAGCTTCCACGCCAGATATTTTATCCACGTCCTGCGGCAAATCTTCGTGTTCCTCGGTTAACACGGCTTTCAGCTTTTCTAACAGTTCCGCCGCAGTCAAAAACTGCTCTGACTGGTTTGTTTCTAAGACCACAAAGGTGTCTTCGTCATACAGTGACATAGTTTCAAAGGTTGAGGTTAATTATTTGTAAAATTTCGTGCAGTTAAGCGATCGAAAGTATAAACTCTTAATTACAATTTTCCAGCCCCAGCTCGATCGTGTTACAATTAAGCACCATCAGAATTCCTAGCGGATTACCGTTATTAACTTAGTTGTTAACCGAGTTGTCAACAGATCCGACACAGCATTTCTGAGGAGATTTGTCAAGTGCAAATTTGTCAAGTGTCAAATTGTCAAGAAATCTTCGATCGGCTGTATCTAATTATAACTGGCACTATACATTCCCATGATCACATCTTCCACTTCAACCCCTGTTGCGCGCAAGCCCTCTAAATCAGAAGGTCTCAAAGAACGCAGCAACTATTTACGAGAACCCGTTGCCACTGAACTGTTACAAGAAACTACCCACTTCACCGAAGACGGGATTCAGATTCTCAAATTTCACGGCTCGTACCAGCAAGACAACCGCGACAATCGAGTTAAAGGACAAGAAAAAGACTATCAGTTCATGCTCCGCACCCGCAATCCCGGCGGGTTCACTCCGCCGCAATTATACTTAGCCTTAGACCAGCTATCTGAAGAATACGGCAACCACACGATCCGTGTCACAACGCGCCAAGGTTTCCAACTTCACGGCGTGTTGAAAAAAAATCTTAAAGCAGTGTTTTCCTCAATTATTAAAAATATGGGGTCAACCTTGGGAGCTTGCGGCGACTTGAACCGCAACATCATGGCACCGCCAGCACCGTACAAAAATCGTCCAGAATACAAGTATGCGCTGCAATACGCTAGCAATGTCGCCGATTTGCTGACGCCGCAAACCGGTGCTTATTACGAAATTTGGTTGGACGGCGAAAAAGCTGTTTCGGCCGAGGAAGACCCCGCAGTGAAGGCCGCCAGACAGAAAAACGGCAACGGCACAATCTTTAGCGACGACAAAGAAGAACCGATTTACGGCAGCCATTATATGCCGCGCAAGTTCAAGTGTTCCGTTACCGTGCCGGGAGACAATTCAATTGACTTGTACTCTCAGGATTTGAGCTTGGTGGTAATTACCAATGAAGCTGGCGAGTTGCAAGGTTTTGACGTGTTTGCTGGCGGCGGTTTGGGCCGCACTCACAACAAAGAAGAGACTTTTGCGCGGGTTGCGGATGAGATTTGCTATGTTGCCAAGGATGATGTTTACGATTTGGTCAAGGCAATTGTAGCAACCCAGAGAGATTACGGCGATCGCACAGACAGACGGCACGCGCGGCTGAAGTACCTGATTAACGACAAAGGTGTACAGTGGTTCCGCGAAAAAGTAGCCGAATATTTTGGCAAGTCGCTAGAAGCCTTTAAACCGCTGCCTGAGTGGCAGTATTTTGATTTCTTGGGCTGGCACGAACAAGGAGACGGCAAGCTGTTTGTCGGCATTTCTGTGGATAATGGCCGGATTAAGGATGAAGGTTCATTTCAGCTAAAAACAGCTTTGCGGGAAATTGTCCAGAAGCACAACTTGCCGATACTGGCGACGCCACACCAAAACGTGCTGATTTACGATATTTCGCCGGATATCAAACAGGAAATTCAGGGAATACTCGATCGATGTGGCATTCAGCGAGAAACTGCGATCGACCCCTTAGTGCGCTATGCAATGGCTTGTCCGGCAATGCCGACTTGCGGGCTGGCGATTACCGAATCTGAGCGCGTGATGCCGAGCATTTTAGAGCGGATTCGGGCGCTTTTAACCAAAGTGGGCTTACAAGACGAGCATTTGGTGGTGCGGATGACTGGTTGCCCAAATGGATGCGCCCGCCCTTATATGGCAGAATTGGGGTTTGTCGGGAGTTCGCCGGAATCCTACCAGATTTGGCTGGGCGGTTCTCCAGAACAAACGCGGCTGGCAAAACCCATTGAGGAAAAGCTGCACGTCAAGGATTTTGAAGCTTTTCTGGAGCCGATTTTTGTTTATTTCAAGCAAAAACGGCAACTGAGCGAGAGTTTTGGCAATTTTTGCGATCGCGTCGGGTTAGAATCTATCCGTCAATTTGTAACCAACTACCAATCTGCTGACTCGATGACAACTGAGATTAATGAATTAGAAGTTACGTCTAGTAACGGCGATGAAAACGAGACTGCCACTGCTGGCGGTGGCAAAGTCCGCCGTCGAATTAGCGTCCGCGATGAAATCTACAACGAGCTCAAGGAAGAAGCAGCCCGTCAGGGCAAGCCGATTACACAGCTAGCTACAGAGGCGATTTCCACTTATTTAAAGAAGATTAAGGAGGAAGGATAAGCCAATTTTCGATTATCGATTTGTGATTTTCGATTGTATTCAATAGACTTCTGGCAAAAGTAATATAAAGGCAGAGCATTTGCAGAAAAAAACTTGAATTTGTAAAATAATTCCGGTTGTAGATGCTTTGCCTTTATTGTTTTTTGAACTGTTGAAACCCCGCCTGCCTATCTCCTCTCATTCTCTCTTCCTCTGCGTTCTCTGCGGTTAAATAAAAAAAATCTCTAATAGAAAACAAACAATCCCAAATTCAATGCCTCAATTACAAAGATTAGCAATTACTGCCCCTCAAATTTGCGATCGCAAAATCGACTTAACTAGGGAACAGCAGCATTATTTAAATCGAGTGCTACGTTTGCACGCGGGCGATCGATTTATTGCAATGGACGGACGGGGACATTGGTGGTTAGCAGTCCTAGAAGCACGGGAAACCGGGTTATTTGCCTCGATAGCAGAGGAGATTGCTGTGAACAGGGAGCTACCAGTTGAAGTAACTTTGATGGCGGCATTGCCCAAGGGAAACGGCTTTGACGAGGTTGTGAGACAGGCGACGGAGTTGGGTGTGGCAAGTATTGTGCCGGTAACGAGCGATCGAACTTTGCTCAAACCAAGCGATCAAAAAGTCGATCGGTGGAGAAGGATTGCTGCGGAGGCGGCGGAACAGTCGGAACGTCAATTTGTGCCGACGATTTTAGATCCTATTTCGTTTGAATTTGCTCTGAAAGATAGCGCTCAAAAATCTCGATATATTTGTGTTGCTCGCGGGGAAAATCGACATTTGTGGGATTGTTTGATTGGTAGTTTCGATCCCCCCTTTGTAGGGGCGGTGTCCCCGTGCCCGCCCCCGGCTTGGGGAGAATTATCGATTGTGATTGCTGTTGGGCCGGAGGGTGGATGGACTGAGGGTGAGGTGAAAAGAGCGATCGAATTTAATTTTGAAGCTGTATCTTTGGGGAGTAGAATTTTAAGAGCGGTGACAGCACCGATTGTGGCTTTATCTTTAGTGGGCGCGGCATTTGAGAAGTGCTAATATCCACCAAGCTAATCTGAGACTTGATGGGTTTGGCGATCGCAGCTAAAATGTAAATAGATAATTATCACAGGAGTAATATGTTACAGTCAGTAGAGGGGATATACCGAAATGGCAAAATTGAGTTATTGGAAATGCCCGCTGACATAGAAGAAGCGCAAGTTATTGTTACTTTTATGCCAAAAGTAGCGTTAGTAAACTTGCAATCTCGCGGTATCAACCAGGAACAAGCAGCAGATTTACGGGTTCGGTTGAGTAGATTTGCTCCTGATTGGGAACTACCGGAGATGGATGCTTACGATGCCTTATAGTCGCGGTGATGTGGTTTTGGTTTTGTTCCCCAGCTCAGATTTACGTACTGCGAAACGCCGTCCACCTTTGATAGTTCAAGCTAATAATCTGGGGACTGGTTTAGGGCAAACAATTACGGCAATGATTACTAGCAACTTAGCCCGTTCAGGACACCCAAGCCGGGTTTTTGTTTCCCTAGCAACACCGGAAGGGCAGCAAACGGGATTGCTAGCTGACTCGGTAATTATGACAGACAATCTTGTGACGCTTCTAGAAGTTGAAATCGATCGCAAAATTGGTATTTTGTCGGATATGGTGCCAGTAGATGCAGCACTCAAGCACACTTTTGGAATCTGATAAAAAAAGGCGTTTTAATTCAGTGAATATAAAAAAATACTTAAATTAATCAAATCCACTCTGTCTCGTGTTAAGAGGAATTATCAGATAAATGGGTTGACGAGTCATGAAAATAGAGTTGAGAAAAGGTCGATCGCGCTTTTTGTCGATTCCCTACGGGATAGCTTCGCTTCACGCGCTTTTGGCAATTTTGGGTACAACATCAGTTTCTGCACAATCTCCGAGCTTTCCCATTGCTCAACAGATTAATTGCGATCGCCCGCAAGGAGATGCACAAGTCAGAACTTGTATTCGGTTGAGTTATGAGGCCTCGGATAAACGACTGAACGAGGTTTACAAAGAACTAACTTCCTCATTGAGCGACGAAGAGCGCTCACTTCTTACGGAAGCACAATTAGGATGGATTAAGTTAAGAGATAAAACCTGTGAATTTGAAGCTTATAAAAGTCGTGGCGGTACCGGTTATGGAGGTTTTTTTAATGAATGTTTGGAGCGCATGACGAAACAGCGCACTGCGGAATTAGAAAAGTATTTAAAATATAGATAAAATAGCAAGTACAGCGTACAATACCTGACAACAATAAATAGAAACAAGTATTTATGAAAAGCCGATCGCCCTTCACCCTCATCTCAGCAATTGTAACCACCACCGTACCAGCAGTTTTCGCCCAGCGACAGCCATCAGCCAACGAAATATACATCGATAAAAATTGTAACCGTAACCAGCAACTACCGCAACTTGAAAGATTCACTATCTTTAGCCGCAACGAATTTACAACTAACAGTCAAAACTACTGGTTCTACGCCACCCGCTATCTAGACGGAGCCGTGCTTTTCTGTACCTCAAAACCCAACTTCAACCAACCTAAACCTCTAACAGCAAAACAAATACAATCCCAATTTATTGACAAAATACTCCGAGACCCCAACAACAAAACAGCCTTTATCATCGCTGTCAGAGAAGGAAATGGCCCCGAAGCACCCGTGACCAATTACGGCTTAGAATTGAGCAATGTCGATCGCCCAAAACTCACCTCCCTTTCCATCCTACAGCAGCGGGGAACCCTCAAAGACGGCGACCCCAGCGAACACACATTTCCAGGACGGGCAGGTCAATCTATTACGATCGACCTCAAAAGCAGAGCATTCGACCACAACATAACACTGTTAGACATCAACGGCAAAAATATTGCCCAAAAAACAGGCAACTCCCAGAATCGCCGAGAATCTCAACTCACCGTAAAATTGCCTAGTAACGGCACTTATAAAATAGTTGTAAAAGGAGGCGATCGCACAAGCAAAGGTACTTACACATTAAGCGTTAATTCCAATCAACTTTAACTTATATTTTTTTTACATCCACTCAACATCCATCTATACACATCCGCGTTCATCCGCGTTCATCTGCGGTTAAAAATCCCAATCTTAATTTTTCCCAACAGCCCAAAATTCCCAACTAACACAACAGCCAAAATTGTTAACCACTGGTGGAACCAAGCAAACATCAGCCAAGATAGAAACAACGCCATTCCCGCAACCGCCATGACAGACATCAACCAAATAGCCGCCGCCCTAGAGGGTAAAGACTACAAACAAGCCGCCCAACTCATCAAACAACTGCAAAAAGAATCGCCCGAAAATCCGTGGGTGCAATACTATATCGCCCGCTACTACGAACTAACCAACAACCTCGAAAAAGCCCAAACCAGCTACAAACAAATACTCCGCGACATCACCAACCCCAAAATCGTCTCCCAGACCCGGCAAGCTATTCAACGGATTGAAATCGCCCAACAAAACGTCCGCCAACAAGCCATAGAAACCGCCAAAAACGACCCCAGCAACCTGGAACCCGGACTCCTCATCCTGGAACCAGTGAGTCCCGAAAACAAACCCGCCGCCATTCAAAATATCAGCAGAATCTTTAAAATCGACGCCTACACAACCCGGATGCAAATCCAAAGCCGCGGCTGGAGACTTTACAAAACTGGCCCCATCGCCGAACTCCGAATTTATGGTCAAGAACTCCTCAACGCTGGCATTCCCGTATTTTGGGCAACCCTAAGCGATATTCAAAAAATCCAAATCTTCCGAGTGCAACACTTCCAGTCTCTCTCTTCACCAGCCGTTGTTTGCAAAGATCAACTCGATCGACTCGGTGCGATCGACTTTAACTGGTCAGAAGTTACCCAAAGAGTAGAAGGCTTGTTGCCGATGTTCATCGAAGTCATGGACTACTCCCCCAACCGAAGAAAGGAGCAATTTCGCCACAGAGAAATTAGGCAAGATTACGCTCAAATCTGTGACTTACACATTCCCAGCAGAAACTGCATTCTGCGAATTTGCGACCAAAGTTACGAATTTCAACAAGGAGTTGACTTCACCAAAGCTTCTGCGGTTCTGCCCACTTCACCGAACCCGAAAAACAAAACATCCAGAGTCAAAAACTCTCAACAGATTCCTCAAAGTACCACCAGAATTAACTGGAATCACTTACTGGAAATATTCGATCGCCAGCTTGACGTTACACTTTGGTCAGAATTTACGCCCTTTGCCGAGACAGTGCTCGATTACACTAATATGTTGAGCAAGATCGAATCTCATATAGAAGTCGAGCGCAAATCCGAAACTCCTTGGGACTCAGCTTTTCAGCTATACAGCGGATTGGCCTTCCTCAGAAACCAAGAAAATAGGGAATAGAACAAAGAGTTAAAATTAAAAATCAGGAATCCCATTTTTAATTTTTTAACGCCAGCATTAGGAATTATCCAGTGCCCAATTCCCTATTATCAATTCCCAATTTCCTACTTCGTTTTCACCTGACGAGCCATTTCCCGGAAATTGTTCATGCTGGGGCCAGGGGTTCGACGACTTCCATTTGGTGTCGGCATTAAATTATTAGGAGCAAAAGTCCGATTCGGTTCAGCTTGACTCGGCACTTTCCCGTTAGTTGCTGCCGCTGCAGGTACCTTCGCGGGTTCCGAAGTCTTAGCAGGAACGCTAGCGACTGGTTCTTTATCTTTGGTAGACTTTTTCTCTACCTTAGCCTTCTTAGCAGGTTCAGACTTCTCAGACTTCTCAGACTTAACAGGCTCAACTTTTGCCGATGCGATCGCAACAGGCTCAGCCTTCGCAGGCGCAACTTTTGCTGGTTCCTTAGCTCCAGATTCGCCCAAATCTAGGAAATATTCCGACTTTTTCAAGCCCAACAGTCTGCCAAAAAAGCCGAAAATACCGCCGAAGAAATTTTTGATAAAACCAAACATTAGACTTACTCCTTTTGTTCTTTTAGAGAAATTTGTACAAGCTTATCAACAAAGTTAGATTACGAGCTATGGCAACCTTTGTCTACATTTATTCATCAAAATTTACATTTGGCTATATCTAAGCTACCTCATCAAAGCAAATTTTAGGTATAAATACTCGCACTGCTTTGCACTTATTTACAAGTATCTCAGAATTTGTTAGCGATTCCCACTAATTGCCGATCGTACCTCGATCCGATTCCATAGCTGTCCTAGTAGGGGTAAAACTCCCTAGGGCAGTAATCTATGCTGTAATCAGCAAGCAATTTTCTTTTCAAATGAACAGTTCGCTCGATCGCAATCCCGTCATCCTCATACACGGCATCTGGGACACAAAGATTATTTTCAACACCATGTCCGCCCGCCTCACCCAACTTGGATGGTCAGTCCACAGCCTCAACCTCACCCCCAACGACGGCAGCCTCGGGCTCGACTTACTGGCCAAGCAACTCGCAGACTACATCTCTGAAACCTTCGATCCAGAACAATCTTTAGACATAGTAGGCTACAGCATGGGCGGCATCGTCAGCCGCTACTACGTCCAGCGACTCGGAGGAATCAACCGCGTACAGCGTTTCATCACCCTCTCTTCGCCCCACCACGGCACCCTCACCGCCTATTCCCTACGCCTACCAGGATACCTGGATATGCGCCCCGATAGTCGCTTGCTGCGCGATTTAAATCAAGATGTGACAATGCTCAAACGCATAAACTTTACATCAATGTGGACGCCCTTTGACATAATGATTGTACCGGCGAACAGCTCCCAAATGCCAGTAGGTAAAGAAGTTAAAGTCAACGTTTTGCTGCACCGCCAAATGGTGACAGAACCCCTAAGTATTAACGCAGTAGTTGAAGAACTCAAAGCACCTATTGAAAATAAAATTCCCACTTAAAAATGAATAGCAATTTCAGCCACAACCCAGTCTTGCTAATTCACGGAATCTTCAGAAAATCGGGAATTTTTCACAAAATGTCTGCCTACCTCACCCAACTGGGATGGTCAGTCTACACCCTCAATCTCTCGCCCCATTGGGGCAACGCCAGCATAGACGAATTAGCCCAACAAATAGCAGATTATATAGACAAAACCTTTGCACCCGAACAGTATATAGATATAGTAGGATTGAGCATGGGCGGTTTAGCAACTCGCTACTACCTGCAAAGGTTAGGCGGCCTTAACCGAGTGCAGCGCTTTATTGCCATATCTTCTCCTCACAGCGGTACTTGGATGGCTTACACTCTTTGGGGAAAAGGCTGCATCCAAATGCGTCCTGGGAGTGCTTTTCTGGAAGATTTAAATCGAGATGCTGCCTTGTTGGAAAAGCTCAATTTTACTTCGATTTGGACAGATTGGGATTTCATCATCGTACCGGCTTCTAGTTCCCAAATATCGGCTGCCAAAGATGTAAAATTGTCTGTTTTCGCCCATGCCATGATGGCGAGGCATTCCAGCAGTTTAAAAGCGGTCGCTGAAGCACTTTCAGAACCATTAAAGATTGATAAATAGCTGGCTATAAAGTAAAACGCTCTGCTTTTAAAACCCCGAATCTTTTAAAAAGTAGGGATTCTGGATTCGGTCTTTTTGAGTCTACCTAGACGGATTTAAAATTTATTGATATAATCTTGATTGAAACCCATAAAATCAACAATTATGATCGTCCTGCCAAAACTGGAAAAGCTGCGAGATACTCTGCCTATAGAAGGAGCAGTTCGCATTGAATTAGTGGAAGGAATACCGATTTTCCGAGCCTCTACAACAGTCAAAAATCGCATAGAAGAACTGTTGGAAAAACAACAAAATTTGCAACTCAATCCCGAAGAAGACCAAGAACTGAATCTTTACGAAGAGATCGACGATTATCTCAGTTTTGTCAATCGGACTGTCCGCAATCTTTTCTTGGGCCAGATTCAGCCTACAGTATAGAAATGTCAGCTCGCCGTCAAATTCCTGAGAATATCCAAAATCGTAATTGCTCAACTAGGGGAAAAAAGGGAGCCATCAATAGAGAGAGCTTGTTGAATGGATTGATAAGCAGTTAAACC
>NZ_JAUBPU010000026.1:0-71980 GCF_036700885.1 Microcoleus sp. S13_B4 | reverse complement strand
TTGTAATTGTTCGTAATTCATATTATTAATCTAATTTTTTCTTTTATTTTACCTAGAACGAGCGCACTTTCGCAAGAGGTCTATTCATTGCCCGGATTGGATGAGCAAGCGTGGCAGCAATTTTTTATGAGTCGCCATATTAATATAGATATTCCCACACTGAACGCGATGCACAAAGCCTATGGAGGAAATGCGAAAGCAATGGGTATCCTCTGCGGTGCAATTCAAGCAGATTTTGATGGAGATATGGTAGGTTATTGGCGCGAGAATAGTGGCGATCCGTTGGTTAAGACTGACTTAAAAAACTTAGTAACCAGTCAGTTTGATCGCCTGCAAGAACTTAGCTCAGAAGCTTATCAACTCCTCTGCCGTTTGGGATGCTATCGCTATCAGGATGTGCCGACTATCCCGACTGAGGGATTATTGTGTTTGTTGTGGGATGTGCCTGAAGGACAGCGCAGACGGGTGATTGAATCTTTGCGAAATCGCTCTTTGGTAGAGTTTAATGGAGGATATTGGTTGCATCCGATGATTCGGGAAGAGGCGATCGCACGTTTGAGAGCAAGTGAAAATTGGGAAGAGGCGAATCGCAAAGCAGCAAACTTTTGGACGGATAGTGTTAAGACTGTGGAGACTGTAGCAGATGCTAGAAAAGCGTTAGAATCTTATTATCACTATATTGAAATTAAAGAATTTGATTGGGCAGGTGGAGTTTTCGTAATTTGGAGACCAAACAGATGGACAAAACGAAAAAAAGGTGAGTCACTTGCTGGGAGTTTAGATCGGCTTGGTTTATTGCAACAGACTATTTCAGGTATCAGTCAAATAATTGATAAAATATTTGTAGAAATTAATAATGCTTATTTACTAATTCAACTTTATCTGTGGCTAGGGGAAATGCACTCGAAAAGCAAACCTAATCGGGGTATAGATTATCATAAAAAATCCCAGGAAATCGCATCTATTTTTTCAAAAGATACATATAAAAAAGAAGAAGACGTAGAAAAGTTATTAAAAGGTTTATATTTAGTTTCTTTTGTAAACCTTGGATATGGGTATATATCCCTTTGGGAGATAGAGGCAGCAAAAATAAATTTTGAAGAGTGTTACTTAGCAACTCACTATCCCGAGCATGATTTTCTTTCAGTAGATGCGTGTTATTTTTTAGCTTTTTGTAATTCATGCTTGGGTTTAAGTGAAGAAGCACTTAATTTAGCTGAAAAAGCTTATCGTGAACTTTCAATAACTGAGTGGCAGCCTTGGAGTCACGGATGTGCATTAGTATTTTTAGGGTTAACCTATAAAAACTTAGGGGAAATTCCCAAAGCATTTGAAATGTTTCAAAGGGCTATCAACTTCGCTGAAGACAGCTACTACCTTCAGCTTAAGGGGAAAGCTTTCAGTGGTTTAGCAGAACTCTATCGCATACAGGGAGAATATGAAATAGCGCTTTCTCATCATTCAGAAGCAACCGAAATTCTCGATAAAATCGGCGCGAAATGTGACCTAGCTGAGGCTAATTATCAATTTGCCTTAACTTACCAAAAGATGGGTAATACCGAGAAGAGTCAGACTTCGTTTCAAGAGGCGATTCGACTCTTCAATGAGATGGAAGCACCTAACCAAGTTGAGAAAGTGCGAAAGGCAATAGGTAAAAGCGATGAAGTTTAGTTTTGGATATATAAATCAATACGGTTCAGTTAAGCCCGATCCCCCCTAGCCCCCCTTAAGAAGGGGGGGACAGGAATCTTCTCAAAGTCCCCCTTCTTAAGGGGGATTTAGGGGGATCGAGACTCATGTAAAAACGAGATTTATCCAGGATTTTAGTCTTAAGTTGACACCCATGGGCAATGCCGTTTACCTACTCCACCAAAGCTTGCCGCTGAGCCTCCAACAATTCCTGAATTCCAGTTTCTGCCAAGTCTAAAATTTGATTTAACTGACTCCGGCTGAAACTTCCTTCTTCCGCCGTTCCCTGAACTTCGATGATCTTCAAATCTCCATTCATCACCACATTACAATCAATTTCAGCCGCCACATCTTCAAGATAATTCAAATCTAAAAACGGCTCGCCTTCCAAAAGCCCCACAGACACGGCCGCCACTTGACGAATAATAGGCGATCGCTCTAAATCACCTTTTTGTACCAACTTGTTCAAAGCATCAGCCACAGCCACAAACCCTCCAGTTATTGAAGTCGTGCGAGTCCCCGCGTCCGCTTGCAAAACATCAGCATCGACAAGTATTGTGCGTTCTCCCAATAGTTTCATATCCAAGCACGATCGCAAACTGCGCCCAATCAACCGCTGAATCTCTTGAGTCCGTCCCGATAATTTCATAAATTCCCGCTCTTGTCGCTGCGGCGTAGATCCTGGCAACATTCGGTATTCCGCTGTCAGCCAACCTTGTCCGGTATTCTCCAGAAATCTAGGCACTCCTGGCTTGATTGTAACGCTGCAAAGTACCTGAGTATCGCCACTTTTTGCTAGCACGGAACCGCTAGCAAATTTAGTAAACTGTCGATCGAAACTAATCGGACGAATTTGATTTGGTTGTCTGCCGTCTGGACGCTGGAAAGACATAATATTTAGGTGATTGGTAATGGGTAATTGGATATTAAAGATTGAAAATAGGATATTAATCTTCCGGTCTTTTTTGATTTTTTAAATAAGCAGTCATTCAACCTAAAATGGAAAATCTAAAATGCTATGAGTATTGACCTTTAGCCTCGATCAATGTGAGAATATCCTGCTGGACTTGTTGTGGAGATCGATCGCCATCAATAGTTAACAATTTGTTGCGGTGTTCGTAATACTCTAAAAGAGGAATAGTGCGTTCGTGGAACAAATCGAGGCGACGCTGTAAAATTTCAGGGTGGTCATCCGATCGATCGCGCTCGATCGACCTACTCAACAAAACCTCGATCGGCACTTTCAGCCAAACTGCCCAATCTAGCTCCTGTGCCAAATCCTCTAATAAAAAATCCAACTCCTCAGCTTGAAAAGCCGTTCGCGGATAGCCCTCCAACACCCAGCCATTAAAGACATCCCACAGCAGCAGTCGGCGGCGAAAGAATTGAATCATAGTTGCATCGGGAACTAATTCCCCTCTTTCGACATAAGACACCGCCAGCTTGCCTAAATCTGTGTCTTCTGCGATCGCCTCCCGTAGAATGTCCCCCACAGCCAGCAAAGGAAGGCTCAAATTGCTGCACAGTAGTTCAGCCTGAGTTCCCTTTCCCGCTCCTGGCCCGCCCAGAATAACCACTCTCACAGTCCCTGCTCCTAGTGCCGCGACATTCAAATTTTACGCGATGTGTGTACGTTTTCTTAAAAGCCCTGGACGCCGCAAGACTCTCATCACCTTGGTTTTTCACCCTATAACTGTATAAATGTCAAGCTCCACGCCGTATTTTAGTAAAAAACCCCGTTTCTGCGTAAGTGCTAATTGAGTTCAAAAATCGAACAAACGACTGCGAATGCCACTGCCGCGAGCTTTTGACAACTTGTATATCTAGTGTTCGATCCGATGTGCACTCGGCCCCGTACACTATATATTGTCAAGCAGGCTTCAGCCACGCCAAGGTCGGAGCTGCACTCAAGACTTAGTTGCTGATTAAATATTGCCCTATGGTTGCTCAGTTACAAACCCCTAAACTAAATTTAACCCACAGCTTGCCCTACACAGTTCAAGGACTGGTGCAAGTCTTTACAGGCCCGCACCGCTGCTTTTTTACCAGTGTCATGGCTCAGGCCCTCAGAATTGCAGGACAGGGAGCTCCGGTGCTGGCGGTGCAGTTCCTCAAAGGGGGAATTAATCAAGGGCACCAGCATCCGGTGCGGCTGGGGCAAAATTTAGATTGGGTGCGCTGCGATTTGTCACGCTGCATTGAGAATGCCGATTTAGATGAGCTGGAGACGCGATCGATCGAACAATTGTGGCAGTATGTTCAAAATGCGGTGCGCGAAGGTCGTTATGCCTTAGTTATTCTCGATGAATTGAGTTTAGCGGTTAATTTGGGCTTGATTCCCGAAGCCGAAGTGGTGGCATTAATTGACAACAAGCCGCATCATTTGGATATGATTTTTACCGGGCCATCCATGCCCCAAAGAATTTTGGATGTTGCCGACCAAATTACTGAAATTCGCCGCAGTTAAGGACAATCATTCAAGTGGCGATCGCCTGTTTAGCGGTCGCATTTTTTATCTAAAAAAACAGTATCTAAAAAAAGAGGCGATCGCTTAGCTCAAAGAGCGATCGCACGCTGATCAATTTACCAGCGACGTTACGCTTGAACTACCGGATCGAACACAACACTCAATCGATCTGCCGGCACCATCCGCTTGAGAATTTTCAAGTGACCGTCTGCATCAGACCAACTGCGAAACTCACCCACAACCACCTTTTCCACATTTGGAAGCGAGCGAACTATAGTCCACGGCTTGAGACGTTTTTCTTGCAACATACTAAATAAATCTCCTTGGTAAATTGGAGCCCAAGCCAGTCCCCATGGTTGGCCACCGCCGAGGACTGGCTTTTGACTTTGCAAACTTGCCCTTCTCTAAGAACATAGCACAAAAAAAAGGGTTTGTGATTATATCTTATTTTCCCCTTTTTTTAGAGCTAATTTCTACATAACAAATGATTTAACTCAAAACTTGTTAACTCTTTAATTCGCAACTCAAAACTATTTCATGACTAACACTTCGACTTCGCTTGGGGTGCAGCCTAACTAATAAATTCTGCCTTCTACCTTCTACCTTCCTTCTACAAATCCCGCCGCGACAGCAGAAACCAGATCCCACCCAAACCCAAAACACCGCACAAAACCCCGCCTTCCCACCCAAAAACAGTCCCCCCCGGCAAATGTCCAGGCTTGGCCTTAGAAGTAAAATTCAACTCCGAATAGTATACCCACTGGCTGTTAACCCGCCAGCCCACTCGATCGCCAAACTTCTCCCAAACTGTAGCATCATAAACACCAGCCTTTCCCCCCGACTTTACCCACAAACCCTTTTGCACAGAAAAACCAAATCTGCGGTGACTGTGCCGCACCCAAAGTTGATCGATAGTCTGCAAATCCTTAGCTGGAAACTTCCTAATATCTTCCTCGCTCAAATAACCTCGTGAAACTTGCTGCATCACCTCCAGCATTTTCACAGAAGTTTCCTCATCAGCACCCCGCCAATCTTTAGCAGCGAGCAGCCTTGCCAAGTGAGAATAATCAATACCTTTTTCGGACTCTAAATTCCCATAAACTAGCGGAGGATCAGTCACAGGTTGAGTCGGAACCGAAGGACTAACAACTGTTGCCTGCTGCGACTTTTCCAGCACGGGGACAACAACAACAGGAGGTTTTAAAGCATCCAAAACTTCCACAGCCGATTTGTAGCGATCTTTAACATATTCCTGAATCAACTTATCCAAAACCTGACCTAAATCCTGGCTAATTTGTGTTCCTTTCGGCAAAGCCTCCCTCCAAAGCCAGCGGCCTTCAAGCGGATCGTAAAGGTCATCGTGAATGTCTCCGTAGATATCCAGGTAAGGCATAACAGAAGTCAGCAAGCGAATGCAAGTCACCCCCAAACTATAAAGGTCGCTAGCAGGAACAGCCCTACCGTGACGCTGTTCTAGAGCCGCGTAGCCAGGAGTTCCCAACTTAGTTCCTGTTTTGGTCGGAGCAGCAGCTACTACCTGTTTAGACACCCCAAAATCTATCAGCACTAACTTACGATCGCGAGAGCGGCGGATCACATTCTCAGGCTTAATATCGCGGTGAATTACATTTCGGTCGTGAACAAACTTCAACAAAGGCAACAAATCTAACAGCAGTTCGCTAGTTTTAACTTCGCTATAAGCACCGTACTTGTCTAACTCATCCTTTAAATTATTCCCATCAATAAACTCTTGCACTAAATACAAGCGCCCATCTTCCTCAAAATAAGAAATTAACTGAGGAATTTGCGGGTGCTTCAGTTCATATAACCGCCTTGCCTCTTGTTCAAAGAGTCGAACATATTTTTTAAAATGACCGGGTTTCCGTTGAAATTCTTGAGGGGGCGACAACTGTTTGATCACGCACAATTCCTCAAATTTTCCATGATTAACAGCTCGAAAAGTCCGGCCAAATCCTCCGTCGCGCAGAGGCTCAGTTGCTGCATAAAGGTCTTTTAGCAGCAGCTTTGAACCACAATTAAGACAATACTTTGTGCCTGGGGGGTTCTGACGCTTGTCTCTTGGGCAATCGAGATTAAGGCAGTATGTCATATATTAAAAAAAATGCGAACCAATTTATACTCAGGGTTTAATATTATTCAAGAGTCCGATCGCGAGCTGGTTTTTGTAGAGGCGGCACCTCGAACCTTACTCCGGCGGCTGCCACCGGAGCGATCAGAGGGTGCACTCTCGCCCGAGTGCCCCTGAGCAAGTATAACTCTCTTGAGGGTTTGACCTCAAACTCAAAGTCCACATCTAACCTTAGACTCCGCTCCGCGCAAAACATTTGATTTAGCGGTCAAAGAGCCACCAGATCAAACAGAAATAGTAATTTATTACCAGCCCCGTGAGCTCTGCAACGCCAAAAAAACTGAGGATTCCGCCTGAGATATAATTTTATTGCCAGAGATAAGCACACTAAGGGGAGCTAAAGCTTCGGTCAACTTCGATCGGCTTTAATATTTTAGCAGCATAATTTATTAGCTAACCAGGCGGAATCAACAATCTAAAACTCTCCAACAAACGCACGTTAAAATAAAGACTAGCTTCCGCGATCGCCATCCGATCGCGACCAGACAATTAGCCAGTTTTCCCTGTTTTCTTTTCTCAGCTATTACCAGTTACATCTATTTCCATAGGTCTACTTAATTAGGAACCGTCAGTGACACCAAAACTACAGCCCTCTCAAACTCCAAACTCCCGCCAAAAATCACCAAAAGTACCTTGGTTCGAGCGGTTCATGGCACTGGTCGCCCTAGGAAATTTAAGCCTAATATTATTTGACATAACTTACGTGCCGGGGCGAGATTTCTACCTCCGGCAACTGCCCGTTCTAACTCAAGTATACGACCCATTTAAAGGAATTAAACCCCACCGAGACACCCAGCAATATCTAGAAACGTTAAAAGAATTAAAAATTCAAGTAGTGCAAACAGGGTTGCCATCTCCCCAAGTAGCAGCAAAATTGCAGGAAATAAACAATCTGAGCGCGAAAATGATCGATGAAGATCCCTTTCGAGTAGCATCAAAAAGTGGCACCCTAGAAAAAATAAAAGACCGGATGCGCGATCGCGCCCCGAATCCGCGAGACTCCGCTAAACAATCATTCCAAAGATTCTGGAGCCAAGACTATTTAAACAAACAAGGTTGGCAAAAAGAAATCAAGTGGTTTGATGCCAAAATCAAGCCATTAATCGCCACCAACTATTTCCGCGAGATTGGAGAAAACGGCGAATTCACCGATCACTTCTGGCTAATCGACCTGCCATTTATTGCCATATTCGCGATCGAATTTCTAGCCCGTACCTACTTGATCAGCCGCCGCCACCGCAGCGTCACTTGGCGAGCAGCCATGCTCTGGCGATGGTACGACATCTTTCTGCTCCTCCCATTCTGGCGCCTGTTGCGAATATTACCCGTCACAATTCGCATCCACCAAGCCAAAATGCCAGATCTCCAACCCATACGCACCCAAATCAGCCGAGGTTTCGTCGCCAACTTCGCTCAAGAATTGACTGAAGTTGTAGTAATTCAACTCATCAACCAGATGCAGCAATCAATTACCACAGGCGAACTCGCTCGTCAACTATTTCAATCTCAAAAACAGCGCTATCTAGACATCAACAATATCAATGAAATAGAAGCGATCGCCACCCATCTAGTCCAAATAACCGTCTACAAAGTCCTCCCCCAACTCCAGCCAGACCTAGAAGCCCTTCTCCGGTACAATATTGAAACATTCCTCAAACAATCCCCCTTGTATGAAGGATGGAAGCAAGTACCCGGCCTGGGAAACCTGCCTAAACAGCTAGCAGAGCAATTAGTTGCAGAACTCTCAAAATTAGTCACCCTCGGCCCCCAAGATGCCTACGAAGCCTTCAAAATCGCCAGCGAAGACCCCATAAGCATCAAACTCTCAAGCCAGCTAGTCCAACATTTCGGGCAAGCTTTAGGAACCGAACTGCAACAGCAGCAAACCTGGCAAGAAATACAACTGCTGCTGTGCGACTTCCTAGAAGAGTTCAAAATCAACTACATTCAGCGGTTGAGCGAAGAAGACTTCGAGAAAATTTTAGAACAAGCCAAAGAACTGCAACGGATAGCCCCGCGTTAGGGCAAGTCTCGTCACGGGATGCCCGCTGGGTAGCGGTACAAAACCGCTTCCACGAACAACCGATTGTAGGCAAGCTGTCCTACCCACATCGCCTTCACCTCCGCGCAACAAATCTTTGATCCTTTGCCACTGTTCATCCCGTAGGGCATAACGGTGGCTTTTTACGGCGATCGAATCCTTCTAGTCGGCTGTATCTCTACTTCACCTTCCTTTACCTCAACTGATGACAGGCCCTAGCCTCTAGGATTTGAAGAACCTTAAAATCCTTGGCAGGCCTCTGTTCACCTCTAATACCAAATTCACTATTAAGCGGAGATAGTTTCCCAGAATAAAAAGAATAGCCCTCAGCTTTCTCCTCTGTCATAATCCCTTCTGCTGCACCGCTTTACTTATTTTTTTCGTACCCAATTAGCAATTAGCAATTACCCTGCAGTAACTCCTGCAAATGAAACTTGCTTGAATTGTAAAGTTTCATGTGCGATCGGCATTCTCTACGAGAGTCATCCGCAGGGTTGTGCATCAAATCTTCAGCGCGGTAGTGAGTTAGACCGCCGTTAGGGTTCTCACCGGCCTGGGGTGTCATGTTTTTAGCGAGAAAGGTCAATTTTTTTAGACGTATATTATATCAATTTATATGTAAGTTTGATGAGATTATACTTTTTAGAGTCCCTCTGTAAAGTAAAGTTAAAAACTCCTACAAATAGCTCTAAACCAAGTAATCTATTAGATATGATTGCTAATTGGTTTCCTAAAGGATAAAATAATTGACCATTTATAGGAAAAAATAATGCCCGTCAGTCTCTTTAGTCATATCTTATTATACCGCTATCACCGAAAAGACGTAAGTAGCCATTCTTGTTTAAGCAAGTTACTATCTCAAACTTTTCACTAACTATTATAGATTGCTTTTCAATATATATTTCCTCAGCTTCATTTCACTAAATCCCCTGAGATTTTTCAGCCAACTCGTTACCCCAGGAGTAACACCAAATCAATGTCACACACATCTCCAACCACTTTCTTCTCAAACCGTTCTAAAAAAAAGGTATCCCTGCGCCTGATTTTAGTATTGCCCTTCGTCGTGCAAATCTTTGCTGCCGTCGGTCTGACAGGCTGGCTCTCCTTACGGAACGGACAAAAAGCAGTCAACGAAGTTGCTAGCCAGTTGCGGAGTGAAATTACGGCCCGCATCCAGCAGCAGCTCAACACATACCTAGATACAGCCCCTCGCGTTAATCAACTGAATGCCAGTGCCCTTCGACTAGGATACTTAAATCCAGACGAATTGGAGAGTACGGAGCGCTATTTGTGGGAGCAAATTCAAGCCTTTCCTTCTCTGCCCAATATGGGTTTTGCTACTAAAACTGGAGAATTCATTGCCATTGAACGCCAAGAGAATGGCAAAATAGTTTTTAAAATAGCAGACAAAGAGCATCGGAATGAACTTCATATTTATGAATCTGATAGCAAAGGCAATCAAACGAAGCTCTTAAAAGTCTCCCGAAACTACAATATATTCAGCCGTTCATGGTATAAAGACAGTGTACGCTTAGGCAAGCCCACATGGAGCGAAATTTTTTCGCTTACAGGTCAGAAAACGCTCTCGCTTCCTGCCGGACATCCAGTTTATGACGAAAATGGCGAGCTGCGGGGGATATTCGTTGCTAATTTTCTGATCTCTTTCCTCAGTGACTTCCTGCACAGCTTAAACATTGGTCGTTCGGGACAGACATTCATTATCGAACGTTCTGGACTCCTAGTAGGCAGTTCAACTCTCAAAGAAGTATTTATCACCAACAATGACAAGCTCGATCGGCTGAATGCTTTAGACAGCACAGATGATTTAATTCGGCTGACAACAGCACAGTTAAAAGAACACTTTGGCGACCTCACTAAAATTAATAGCTCTCAGCAATTGGATTTTACGATCGCCCGCCAGCGGCAATTCCTCCAAGTTATGCCCTTTCAAGATAGCCGAGGATTGGACTGGCTGATCGTGGTCGTAGTTCCTGAAAGCGATTTCATGGATCAAATTAACGCCAATACCCAGACTACCATTTTGTTGTGTTTGGGAGCCTTAACGCTGGCTACCGTTTTGGGAATCCTAACCGCACGCTGGATTACCAGCCCGATTCTCCGTTTGAGCGCAGCTTCTAGGGCGATCGCAAGTGGGGATTTAGACAAAAGTGTGCAGATAAAAGGCGCCGAGGAATTAGAAGTTCTGGGTCAGTCTTTCAACCAAATGGCCCAGCAGTTGCGGGAATCTTTTAATGCGTTAGCAAAGACTAATTCCGAGCTAGAAATTCGAGTAGAAGAACGCACCGCTGAACTCACGGAAGCCAAAAAAATCGCTGATACCGCCAACCAAGCTAAAAGTGAATTTTTAGCGAATATGAGTCACGAATTGAGAACCCCCCTCAATGGCATTTTAGGGTACGCTCAAATCCTAGAACAATCGACAACGATGGCTCCGAAAGAACTCCAAGGCATCAGTATCATTCACCAGTGTGGCTCCCACCTGCTCACCCTCATCAATGACATCTTAGACCTCGCTAAAATTGAAGCTCAGAAATTTGAACTGTACCCAAAAGATTTCCCTTTTCCTTCCTTTTTGCACGGAGTCGCGGAAATCTGCCGCATCCGAGCCGAACAAAAAGGAATTGCTTTTGTTTACCAACCCTGTCTTGGAATGCCTCCTGGCATCCACGCTGACGAAAAACGGTTGCGACAGGTACTCATTAACTTACTGAGCAATGCAATTAAATTTACCGAGTCTGGAGGGGTGACTTTTAAGATAGAACATCGGGAAATGGGGATAGATGAAAAGTTACAAAGCAATCAGCAAAAACCCCACTCATCAATTCATAAAATTCGCTTTCAAATTGAAGATACTGGCGTTGGTATGACACCAGAACAATTAAAAAAAATATTCTTGCCTTTTGAACAGGTAGGAGACAGCAAGCGTCAGGCCGAAGGAACCGGTCTCGGTTTGGCAATTAGCCAGAAAATTGTCGAAATGATGCGTAGTACAATTCAAGTAAAAAGTCAGTCAGGAGCAGGCAGTGTTTTTTGGCTAGATTTGGATTTACCGGCAGCGACAGAGTGGGGAAATACAGCCACGATTGCCAAGGAAAGAAAACTGGTTGGTTACCAAGGTAGAAAGCGGAAAATTTTGGTAGTGGATGACAAATGGGAAAATATCTCAGTCATTGTCAATCTGCTGGAACCCCTCGGATTTGAAGTTACCGAAGCTAAAAACGGTCAAGAGGGTTTAGACCAAGTAGCACAGTTTCAGTTCGATCTGATTATCACTGACTTGGTGATGCCAGTGTTAGATGGCTTTGAGATGATGCGCCGTATCCGAAATTTGCCACACTATAAAGAGGTGGCAATCATTGCTTCATCGGCCAGTGTATTTGCTACGGATCAACATAGAAGCTTGGAGGGTGGAGCAAACGATTTTCTCGGTAAGCCCGTGCAGATAGAAGAGCTATTTGATATGTTGCAAAAATATTTGAAACTTGAATGGATATATGACGAACGAAAAAATGAAAAAATCAGCACTATTCCCCTTTCCTCTGCTCCTTCACCACTTTCTGAATCAACCCCTTTAATTGCTCCCCCGCTAGGAGAAATGGAACTTTTATTTGAACTGGCAATGAGAGGCAACCTGAAAGGAATTGTGAAGCGCAGTGAACATCTAGAGAAGTTGGATAAGAAATTTTCCTCGTTTGCTGTAGAGCTGCGCCAGTTAGCCCAAGGCTATCAGGTAAAAAAAATCAAAGAGTTTATTACATCCCACCGAACAGAAAAAGAATGAAGGTAGAAAATATGGAAACCAGCACCATCTTAATTGTCGATGACAACCCTAGTAATCTGGACGTGCTTTCTGAAGCTTTAGCGGGTTCAGGATGGGAGATATTGGTAGCAACTGATGGCGAAACTGCTATCGAACAGGCTGAATATAGTCAGCCCGATTTGATTCTGTTAGATGTGATGATGCCAGGAATTGACGGGTTTGAAACCTGTCATCGGTTGAAGGCAAGTCCATTGACAAACGAAATTTCCGTAATTTTTATGACGGCTCTTTCTGATATAGGAGATAAGGTCAAGGGCTTTAATCTAGGGGCTGTGGATTACATTACTAAACCCTTTGAACAAAAAGAGGTGTTAGCTCGCGTCAACATCCATTTAAAACTGCGTTATTTGACTAAAACTCTCGCAGAGCAAAACCTAATGCTGAAACGGGAAATTGAAGACAGGCTTGCAGCAGAATCAGCGTTATATCAGCTCGCGCAGGAGTTAGAAAAACGGGTGGAAGAACGAACTGCTCAACTTTCTCAAGCTTTGGATAATCTTAAAAAAGCTCAAGTGCAAATCGTTCAAAGTGAAAAAATGGCTTGCCTCGGTCAGCTTGTCGCTGGGGTGGCTCACGAAATTAACAATCCAGTTAGTTTTATCTCCAGCAATCTCCCTCCTGCAAAGGAACATATTGCCGATTTGATTGCGATGGCGAAGCTTTGCCAGTACAGTTTTGCTTCGACATTAGAATTTGAGGAAAAGTCCCAGGAGCTTGATTTAGAGTTTATCGTTGAAGATTTGCCTAAAATTATTGATTCAATGGCTGTAGGAACAGAGCGACTTTATAATCTTTCTATGTCACTGCGTAATTTTTCTCGATTGGATACATCGGCACTCACACCAGTGAATATTCACGATGGCCTAGATAGTACCCTGTTGATTTTAGGTCATCGGCTGAAAGGTAAAGGCCCTCACACAGCTATTAAGGTTATTAAAGAGTACGGCGAATTGCCACTGGTAGAGTGCTATCCTGGGCAACTAAATCAGGTGTTTATGAATATATTAGCGAATGCAATTGATTCTTTAGAAGAGTCTACGATTAGTTGTCCCCTGTGCTGTGAAAAACAACAGAGCAATGACAATCCGCAGATTCGGATCTGCACTGAAATGCTTCAGGGCGACAGAGTAATGATTCGGATTGCTGACAATGGGCTTGGGATAACGCCGGAGATTATGCAGCATTTATTTACGCCGATGTTTACTACCAAATCAGTGGGTAAAGGGACAGGTTTAGGCTTGTCTATTAGCCGTGAGATTGTAGAAGAAAAACATGGTGGTCAGCTTACCTGTATTTCCTCGCCTGAATGGGGGGTAGAGTTTGTAATTGAGATTCCAATTCAGCATTAGTAATCACAATTCTTTCTGGTGAATGTTTGTGGTTCTGTTTTGTAAATATACCGTTAATCAGGCGATCGCCCATGTCGAATCTACCAATCACCATCACTGTCAAGCTCTTCACCACCTATCAAGAAGCAGAGGGCTTGTCCCAACTGAAATTAAAATTTCCCCAAGAAACTCCCGTATCCCAAGTCCTAGAACGCCTGAGTGCCACTCCTCCCCCTGTTCTAGGATCGATCGCACCGACTTCGGTATCAACCAGGAATTTGCCCTCGCCCCACCCCACTCCCAAACGGTAATCAAGTCGTCCTCATTCCCCCTGTTAGCTCTCCTCTTCTGCCCTCGGACAGTCCGCAGATGCCGATTCGGTTTGTCACCGGACGGGCGATCGAGCTAAACTGAGAACTGAGGCCTGCCTTTGATCGGAAGAAGTCCTCAAACTTCTTGGAAGAAATTGTTTTACCTAGGAGTGGGTCAAGCCCACTTTTTTTGTTGCATTAGTCGCAGGAAAAGAGCTCAGGGCGTCTGACTTGCAAGTTGAGGACTGATCTAGTAGGGGTAATCCCCCCGCTTGAGATCCCCTGCTGGGATGTTGGGTAAGTCCCAAAGTTGAAGACGAAAGTCCCAGCCACCTAATCAAACCACCTCAAAGCCAAGCAATCTCAACACCAAATTTTTCCTTGCCCGTATCCGAGTTCAGGAGTTTTAACTTAAGTATTCGATATGACTCATCCCCTAATCCCACAAATCATTGACTTAGCTACCCCCGTTGCGGAAACACTGGGATTGGAAGTAGTGGGAGCAGTGTTTCACACCAACCAAAATCCTCCCGTCTTGCGGGTAGACATCCGCAACCTCCAACAAGACACCGGTTTAGCCGACTGCGAGCGCATGAGCACAGCCCTCGATGCCGAGTTAGAGGCAGCCGACATCATACCCGATGCCTACGTGCTAGAGATTTCCAGTCCCGGAATATCCCGATTGCTCAGCAGCGATCGAGAATTCATTACCTTTAAAGGTTTCCCCGTGACAGTCAAAGCCAGCGAACCGGACTCGCGAATCAAAGAGTGGAAAGGACTACTCCTCTCCCGGGATGAAACAGCGGTTTATCTCAATCAAAAAGGGCGACAGGTTAAAATTCCCCGCGCTCAGATTGTCAAAGTTGAACTAGACGAAGGAAAGGAGAGGTAAAGGGAAATTTTGAGTTTTGAGTTTTGAGTTTTGAGATTTGAGTTTTGAGATTGCCTCGCAGCAAGCTGAAAACGCTTGGCTGCGAGTTAATTTTTAACAATCACATCTGTAGGATCGGGTTGAATAGGAACAACAAATAAATTGTTACACCACCTAGCTTCCCTAATCCTATCCAGTAACTCATCAATCATTGGTCATCACTCTTTATCTAAAATTTCTCAGGATCAATTACCAATTACCAGTTACTTATTACCACAGCAAAAAAGGAGAGTTTTATATGTCAATGGTTCCCCTGCCCGGACTAAAAGAAATGGTCGAAGGTATTAGCAAAGAACGCAATTTACCCAAACACGCCGTCCAAGCAGCCTTGCGAGAAGCCCTGCTTAAAGGATACGAACGCTACCGCCGTACCCAAAAACTCGATCACTTCAGCGAAGAATACTTCGACAACTTTGATGTAGAACTCGACGCAGAACAAGAAGGTTTCCGCGTTTTAGCCAACAAAACTATTGTCGAAGAAGTCATCAATCCCGATCACGAAATCTCACTTACGGAAGTGCAAGAAGTAGCCACGGAAGCTCAGCCGGGTAGCATCGTGCTCGTAGACGTAACACCAAATCAAAAAGAATTTGGTCGCATGGCCGCGATCCAGACCAAACAAGTTCTCGCTCAAAAACTGCGCGACCAACAGCGCAAAATGATTCAAGAAGAGTTTAAAGATTTAGAAGAAACCGTTCTTCAAGCAAGAGTGCTCAGGTTTGAGAGGCAGTCGGTAATTTTAGCAGTTACCAGCAGCTTCGGTCAGCCAGAAGTAGATGCCGAACTCCCTAAGCGCGAACAGTTGCCTAACGACAATTACCGGGCAAACGCTACATTCAAGGTTTATCTCAAAAAAGTAGGCGAAGGATCTACTAGAGGGCCGCAGTTACTTGTTTCTAGAGCCGACGCAGGTTTGGTGGTTTACCTGTTTGCTAACGAAGTACCAGAAATAGAAGACGGGGTGGTGAGGATTGTTGCCGTAGCCAGGGAGGCAAATCCGCCATCCCGGCACGTCGGCCCCCGGACTAAAATAGCAGTTGATACTCTCGATCGCGACGTAGACCCCGTAGGAGCCTGCATCGGAGCGCGGGGATCGCGGATTCAGGTAGTAGTCAACGAATTGCGCGGCGAAAAAATCGACGTGATCCGCTGGTCTCCAGACCCAGCAACTTATATTGCCAACGCTTTGAGTCCCGCTAGAGTAGATGAAGTGCGTTTAGTTGCTCCCGAAGGCAGGAGAGCTCACATTTTGGTCGCTGAAGACCAACTGAGTCTTGCCATTGGCAAAGAAGGTCAGAACGTGCGCCTCGCGGCCCGCCTAACCGGTTGGAAAATCGATATCAAAGATATTGCTAAGTACGATCGCGCCGCCGAAGACACCAAATTGGCAGCAGAAGCAACCAGGCTCGAAGAACTAGCAGGCGACTACGACGGAGACGAAGCAGGCGACTACGACGGCGACGAGGAAACCGCAGAATTTGAGGAAGAGGAGGCAGCAGCCACGGAGGAAACCGAAGCCGCAGTCTAAAAACTGTGACATTTACAAGATTTTCTCTCTTCGGGAGACCAGGAGGACTTGTCCCCTACTCCCCCCTCTCCCCCTACTCCCCTCTCACAAGAAATGAAACCGAACTACCGGTGCTGTGCAAGTTGTCGGAAAATAGCTCCTAAGGAAGCTTTTTGGCGAGTAGTCAGGCTCTATCCTTCTCATCAGGTACAATTAGATCGTGGCATGGGCCGTTCTGCTTACCTTTGTCGGGAAGCCGAATGCCTCAAAGCAGCTCAGAAAAAAAATCGACTTGGGCGATCGCTCAAAGCGCCTGTGTCTGACGAACTGTACCAAACACTTTGGCAGCGTTTAGCCACATCTGACTGTACATCTTACTCTGGCTCACCCGGACGAAAAACCGACAATAGTTGGGCATCGACTGTATAAACCCTCTTGGCAGCCCTACCAGTAATTACTGGTAGCGCCAGCTATAAAACCCCAATCCGATCTGCCCACCAGTCTGGAAAGATTTGTGTCAGATTAGATAAGGGTAGGGTACTAGCAGAGGTATCCTCAAGGTGGAAAGGCAAACTTTGAAGCTTGAGAGAGTGGGTTTTGCCAAAACTCAGACTTCGGAGTTCCAAGTTCCCAAACAGACTTGAGAATTCTTCAACCGCAGACTTCAGCGAGTTGCATCTTTTAGGTAAAATTGCTGAGCGAGTACCAAAACCCCGATTCCTGACACTGAATCAATCACACCGAATGATGTCGTCATTAGCACAAAAAATCACAATGTAAAAACTGGTTGGCACAAAAGAGGGCAGAGTGGATGAACAACGGCAAAGTAAGAATTTACGAATTATCACGGGAACTAAATTTGGATAATAAAGACATCTTGGCAGTATGCGAGCGGCTCAATATTTCAGTCAAGAGCCACAGCAGCACAATTACAGAATCAGAAGCAGAGCGCATTCGCAAAACGGCGGAAAAATACGTAGCCAGTAGCCACTCTTCCCCCGGCAAGCCAGCTCCACCCGAAAGAGCAGCAGCGCCATCTAGAGAATCTGGCCCTCACCCTAACGACCAACAAAAAAAGCAGCAAATTTTAGAAATACGCAGTCCAAAAGTACGGCCGGCTGGTGCAAACTCCCAGCCTGCGGGCAACGAGGAGCAAAAAACCCAGCCTGGGGCCACCGTGGCAACTCCTCCCAAGTCGCCCGCAGCTCAACAACTCCAGCCTCCAGCTAAACCAAATATCAATCGACCTGTACTGTCGAAGCCAAATGTCGCTGTCTCGGCGGCTCCGTCAGAAACAGTCTCGGAAACAGTCTCGGAAACAGTCTCGGAAACAGTAGGTGCGATCGCGGAAACAACCGCGCAGGCTCAGGCACCTCTGACACCTCAACCTTCATTGGAAAAGGCTCCCGAACGCACCAAGCAACCGCCGATCGCCCCTCCCGCGCCTTCGGCAAAACTCACGTCGCCGCCAGTCAGAGGGGCGTCAGAGTCGGCTAGCCGTACCCCACAAAATCTGGGGAACAAGCCGGTACTCAAACTTGCAAAAACCGAGCAAGAGCAATCAGAACAGTCAGAAACTCTGGAAGCGCCGGCTAAACCGAGCCGCCCCAGCAGACCTACACCGGGAGGTACCGAATCCCGCGACGCGCAAAGACCGCGCCGGGAAGGCGCTGGTGGCCCAGTCAAAACTCCACTTGCCGATCGACCCCAGCCCGGTGGTCCGCGCCGGAGCCTTGCCCCCGCAACGTCAGCTACCGGACTGCGTAGCCGGGGCGGTGACACCGGAGCCGCAGGGGATGACACGGATGACAATGAAGAAGATAATACGCCGTTGCTGGGGATTACTCTCCTCGAAAGGCCGTCCCTCCCTCGTCCTGCCAAAAAGACATCGGTCATTTGGGAAGAAGATGATGACGAAAACTCAGATGCTGCCAAAGCTGCCAAGGCTGTTAAGGCAAAACGTTCTCGCCTCAAACCAATAGATGAGGATGACGACGACTTAGAAAACGGCTTGGATATGCCAGCACCAGTCACGGTCAGCCTGTCCCTAGCCCGCCCAGCTAAGGCGAAGTCACAAGCAGCACCCAAGTCAACACCAACTCCGGGCGCACCCGGAAGCAGTGGAAAAAATAAGAGACCGGGCCCTTCTCACGATAAAAGTTCTTCTTCTGGCTCGAGTGGGGGACGCGGCAACCGGGGCAAAACAGCCGAAGCTAAGGTAGAACGTCCAGAAAAGCTGCTGCTGAGCAGGCCGATGACCGTTCAGGAACTAGCAATTACTTTGGCAGTTCCCGAAACCGAAATTATTAAGCGGCTGTTCTCTAAAGGTATTGCGGTCAACATTACCGAAACCTTGGACATTTCAGCGGTGAGAATGGTAGCCGAAGAAATGGGCGTAGAGGTGGAAACCCCAGAAAAAGTAGCCCCAGCTATCAAAGTGATCGAGATGCTGGACGCAGCCGATTTGGAATACCTCGAACGCCGTCCGCCAGTCGTAACGATTATGGGTCACGTGGATCACGGTAAAACTACTTTGCTCGACTCGATCCGCAAAACCAAGGTGGCTCAGGGAGAAGCTGGGGGCATTACCCAGCACATCGGTGCTTACCACGTGGATGTGGTACACGAAGGCAAGAGCCAGCAGGTGGTATTTTTGGATACGCCGGGTCACGAAGCCTTTACAGCGATGCGGGCTCGGGGAACACGGGTTACTGACATCGCCATCTTGGTGGTGGCGGCCGACGACGGCGTGCGACCCCAGACAATTGAAGCGATCAGCCACGCGAAAGCGGCGAAAGTGCCAATTGTCGTGGCTATCAATAAAGTTGACAAGGAGGGTGCTCAGCCGGAACGGGTGAAGCAAGAGCTTACTGAGTACGGCTTGGTGGCAGATGACTGGGGCGGCGATATCACGATGGTTCCCGTCAGCGCGATTCGAGGCGAAAACCTAGATACGCTGTTGGAAATGATTCTGACAGTGGCGGAAATGGAAGACCTTAATGCCAACCCGCACCGACCGGCTAAGGGTACTGTGATTGAAGCTCACCTCGACAAGGCAAGGGGACCTGTGGCAACTCTGCTGGTGCAGAACGGCACTCTGCGAGTGGGCGATATTGTGGTCGCAGGCTCGGCTCTGGGCAAGGTGCGCGCAATGATCGATGACCGGGGCGATCGCGTAGAACACGCAACTCCATCCTTCGCGGTGGAAGTGCTGGGGCTGCGGGAAGTTCCTCGCGCCGGAGACGAGTTTGATGTCTTCGCAAATGAAAAAGAAGCTGCGGCGATCGCCTCTGGAAGAGCTACCTCCCAACGAGATTCCCGCCTGCTGCAAGGCGGCCGGATCAGCCTCAGCGGCTTCTCTCAACAAGCTAAGGAAGGCGTTCTTAAGGAACTAAACTTAATCCTGAAGGCAGATGTCCAAGGCTCCCTCGAAGCAATTGTCGGCGCTCTGACTCAACTTCCTCAAAAAGAAGTTCAACTCCGACTGCTGCTATCTGCTCCTGGGGAAATTACAGAAACGGATATTGACCTCGCTGCAGCCAGTAATGCTGTAATTATCGGGTTCAATACTACTCTCGCCACCGATGCTCGCCTCGCGGCTGACCAAGCAGGCGTAGACGTGCGGGAATACAGCATCATCTACAACCTCTTGGATGACATTCAAGGGGCCATGGAAGGCCTGCTGGAACCCGAATTGGTGGAAGAACCTTTGGGTCAAGTCGAAGTCCGCGCTGTCTTTGCGATCGGTCGCGGGGCTGTGGCTGGATGTATGGTACTCTCTGGCAAAGTCATCCGTAACTGTAAGGTGCGGGTGCGCCGGGGCAACAATGTCGTTTACGAAGGTGTCCTCGACTCCCTAAAACGGATGAAGGAAGATGCCAAGGAAGTCAATGCTGGCTTTGAATGCGGCATTTCCTTGAGCGGGTTTAGCGACTGGGCGGATGGCGATATGATTGAAGCCTACCGGATGGTTACTAAGCGCCGGACTCTCTCTCAATAGTTTTGAGTTGTGAGTGTTGGGTTGGAAGAGAAGTTTTGAGCGAAGGCAACTAAATTGCCGATCGCTCGCAACTATTCTCTTCACTCAATACTCCTAAACTCATCACTCCCAACTTTTGTTTTTAACTTATAGCAGAAGGAAGAAGGTTTTAGTTATGTAGGAAAGAATGAAGAAGCAATAAAAGCAAAGATATAGCAATTAACAACCTCCTAATCGTCTTGGCTGTTGCTGAAAATTCAAAATTTAAAACTAAAATAAGACTTACGCAAATCCACCGAGTTTCCTCCCACAATGCTCGGTTTGACCGGAAATATACTTTTCGCACCGGCTTTCTGGGTCAAAAGTGCGTCCCAGACTCTCAAAATTCAAAACTCATAACTCATAACTCATAATTATTTAAAGTGCGTTCTTTTTGGTCAGATCCTTTTTTGTGGATTCACCTTTCTGGGGCGGCTACACTGCCGATTTTCCTAGGACTGTGCTTGCTGGGACTGGCAGTGGGTTCTCCCCTGCTCCCTGTGTGGTTAGAAATGTTTTTAGTGGCTGTAGCAGGTATTGTTCCTGTGCTGTGGATGCAGTGGTTCCGCCCTTTTTACATTTTTAGTATTTTAGTTGTGGCGGTAAAACCGCAGAATTTAACTTCTGTGCAGCATCGGCTTCTGACTCGGTTTAAAACAAAGTTAAATCAAGGAATCGCTCTTTTTGTCGCTGTTTTGCTGGCAGTAATTTTGTGGCAGCTTTACCGACTGGCTCCCCTCGCGGCTTCGGTGGCTCCCTTTCCTCCTTCGGGGCGGTGGGCTGGATTGTTGTTGGCAGTTGCTGCTTTTTTAGCTAGCAATTTGTTTTTGCAGGTGTCTGCTAGTGTCATGGCGGTTTTGCTGACGCCGGAATCAGAATTTGCAGCGACAAAGCCTCATGTTTTAGAAAAAATTCGGCAGGATTTTACGATCGCGCCTTGGCAAGTCGATCGACTTTTGCCGGCTTTGGCAGCCGAGACAACTGCGGCTGTGCCTGCACCCGTAGAGTCAATTGGGTCAGCATCCGGCATAGGGAATCCGTCAGTGGGTAGTATTGTCAACCCAAAACCTGCTGACACCAACGACGTTACATCTCTACCCGAACAGTCGAGCGAAAAAAAGTGAAATAAAAAATTAAGAGGAGGACAATTGTAGTTTAAGCTACTTTAATTTGTACAGATGTATGCTGTGAAAAAAATAGTTAAGGCCTCTCTTCGGATAGAGATTATTAATAGTCTTAATATTTAATTTTTAATCGCAGGTTGTGGATATTTTATGTTGGCTCTTTGGAGAGAAGAATCTATAATAGAGAGTGTCAAGGTCAGCTTTCAATCCTTACAAGGGATTAAAACAGATGTATAACAATATGGCGAATTATCTACCGCTCGCAGAAGAACCTCAAGCCGCAGCTCCGATCGAGCTGTGCGAAGATTCTGAAATCTGGGGCAGTCTCAAATCGGCGATCGGCGCAAGTTCAGGATTTCAACGCTGGCAGCTAGAACTCAATTTTGAGCGTCAGCAGCAAAATGTCACCATCGATCAGCAGGTTCGTTCCTATCTGCGGGAAACTTTAGAAACTTTGGCTTACTGAGAGCAGCCAAGCCAAATTCTGTAACCGATAGTACCTTCCCATCGCCCCATGTTTAAAACCAACTTGAAACACGGCGTTAATGTCACGATTTTTCAGAACAAAGGGCGTTTTAGAATGAATCATAGATATCCTAGCTCCTTCTATTGAGGAGCTAGGACGTTATCGATACCTACTCAAAAAAATCACCCTGTTCAATCTTATAAAAATGAGCTGAGTTCCTTGGCGGGGCGACAACGCCTATCTTACCTTGATGGTCAAAGCATTGAATCCCCCGAACCTCAAAAAAGATAGCGGATTCTGGACAGGCTTATTGACTCATAAGATCGTATGAGATAGGCGTGAACCTGATTCTCTACGATCGCCACTCTCTTTTATTGACTCAAGCCCGTGAAGATATTTTCGCTTGGTCATTTAACTCAAAACCTTGACCCAGCAATGCTTTCAACCTGCTTTTCACCCCGTGAACTGAGATCCTCCAAGGATTGAAGTAATATCTGAGCACTACGCCGATGGTGGAATTTAGCAGCAATCTTCTGTCGTGATTTGTGAATCAGGCTCAATGTTAATTCTTTGTCCTTTAGCAATTTTGCTATGGCCTCTGCCATTATTTCGGGATTTTCCGGCGGGACTAGCATACCGTCAACACCGTTATCTATCAGTTCCGCCATTCCACCCACCTGCGTCACTACTACAGGAGTTTGCATAGCCATTGCTTCCATAACAGCTACAGAAATTCCCTCTTTCAAGCTGGGTAAAACAAAAATATCAGCCTCTTGATAACCTTGGCGATTTCGTTCTTCTGAGACAGAACCAAGCAGCTCAACATAATCAGACATTGATTGCTCTTGAATGAATTTTTCGAGTTCTTTACGGTAGCCATTACCCGATTTTGCATCCTCCCCAGCAATCTGCAAGCGGACATCAAACCCTTGTTGTCGAAGCAACTTAATTGACTCAATCAGGTACTTTTGTCCTTTGGCTATATTGAGACGGCCACAAGTGTAAATTAGGCATTGACTGCCTTCCTGCCAAGGAGTATAGGGAGTTTCACGCTTAATTTCATCGAGATTTACACCCACTGGTGACACCCTCACATCCTTTGGCAAGAAGCCTGCCAGGTCATTTTTAACAGAGTTGAGGAGTTGTTCAGACATTACAGAAGCAAAAGCAGAATGTTTCCATTTTTGTTCTTGATTGGGCCCAAAATCTTCTAACTGACCGAGAAGAGCCAGACTATAAGTGATGTCCGAAAGTATGGAGGCAAATAGGGCTATATTAGCAGCATTGCTACAGGAATGAACGTGGACGTGAGACCAGCCCTGGGTTCGGGCAAGCCAAGCTAGCTTAGCCCCCATAACAACCCATACCAAATAGTTAAGCCTTTGAGAAAAGGATATATTTTTAGTATTAGCAATTACACTGAGGCAGCGCCACCAGGCAATGGGGCCCGCTTTGATGAGTTCTATGGGAACCTTCACAAAATCTTTGATTTCAAAGGGTATCAAATAATCAGTCATACTTTGCGCTTTCTCAGCCCAAGTATGTACAACTTTAGTGGGCGGACGGCGGGTTGATATCATGTGAGGTTTCATACCAAGATCGAGCATTGCTTGATATTCTCGCCATATCCAAGTATGAGTTTGTCCGGGAAATTCAGGGATAAAGTAGCCAATCTGTTTATTCATTATTGATTCTTTTCCTTAGCAACTCGACAAATTTAAATATGCTAAACAATCGGTTGTTTGTTCACGATCAAAGATTTTTAGCTGGCGGAACCCACGCCCTGCCATTTTTTTGGTATTAGAACTTTTCATAGCTACAAATATAGTTTTGGGTATACCCAAAACTATATTTGTATCTACCAAAAACTCCAATCCCACTACGTTGAAAGAGTGTAAAATTTTAGGGGACTGAATGTGAGCCGTCATTCAATAAATGCTGACTAGCCGGAGAGGTTTCACATTGTTTGGTGGCTAATAGTCTAGGCGACTTGGCCGGCTGTCACTTCTAATGGAGGCCGATCTTTGCCCAGCGCCAAACATTTTTTAACACCAGCAATTACATCTTCCACATCTGCATCTGTTAATTTTGCCGAAATCGGCAAGCTAATTGTATGTAGGCCGATGTAGCTAGCATTCGGATAGTCTTCCGGCTGCCATCCAAACATTTGTTGATAGACAGGATGTTCCGGCATACTCATGTAATGTACGCCGACACCGATATTTTCAGCATTGATAGCATTGAGAAACTCGTCGCGGCTGATTCCTGCTTTGGCTTCATCTACCAGAATGGTGTACAGGTGATAAGCATGAATTGTATCCGGTTCGGGGTTTGCGGGCAAAGTAATCGGCAGATCCGCAAATGCTTCGTTGTAGCGCTGCCAAATTTGCTCCCGCCGCTGCCAATAAGGGGTGACTCGTTTCATTTGATGAATGCCGATCGCAGCTTGCAGATCCATCATATTGTATTTAAAACCGACTTCCACCACTTGGTAGTGCTTGTATCCTGAATCGCCGAAGCGCTTCCAAGCATCTTTGCTCATACCGTGCAGCGCCAAAATTTTGAGCCGGTCGGCGTATTCTTGACTGTCGACGAGAATCATTCCTCCTTCGCCGGTCGTGATATTTTTGGTAACATAAAAGCTGAAGCATCCGAAGTCGCCAAATGTGCCTGCTTTCCGTCCCTTGTACTCTGTTTCGATCGCGTGAGCGCAGTCTTCAATTAACTTCAAGTTGTGACGGCGAGCCATCTCGCAAAGCGCATCCATATCGCAGGGACGACCCGCGAAGTGAACCGGCAAAATTGCTTTTGTTTTTGGAGTTATTTTAGCTTCGACTTGAGCGGGGTCAATATTCATAGTCACCGGATCTACATCCGCCAGTACCGGTGTTGCGCCTGCGTGAATAATCGCATTAACTGTGGCACAAAAAGTCATCGGAGTAGTAATAACTTCATCCCCCGGTTGTAACGAAGCAGCGAGGATGCTCAAGTGCAGTGCCGCGGTACAGGAATTGACAGCTATCGCGTACTGGGAACCTTTGTAAGCTTTGAAGTCATTTTCAAAACTCATGACTTTAGGACCTGTACCCAACCAACCTGTTTTCATGGTTGACACCACTTCTTGAATTTCAGCATCTTCGATCGCCGGAGCACCGAAAACCAAGAAACGGTCTTTTGAACGAATAGGATTGTTGTTCATGTTGCTAATGTTACCCAGTAAATACGGTCTATAGAGTGAAAGTGGACTATCCTGGCAAGTACGGTTTTATTGGGAATTGAGGTGCTGTTAGTTAATACAGTCTCTCACTTTTTTTTTTCAACTTTTTTAGTCAAGAGTTTTAGCCTATAGGTTGCGTAATAGTGTCTGTTATAGCACGAGCTTACTAATTACCCGTGGTTTTTCCCCAAGCGCCTGACTCTGACAGCGTTGCTCTATCTTAAGATAGATAATCTGCAATGTCCACCCGATCGTATTTCAGTTTATGGGCGATACACAAGCTCTTGCCCGGTTTTTTATTCTTCAATAGTTTTATTAATCAAAATATACATATATTTTATTTTAAATTTGTGTAAACCATCGAACGTTTATCCGGACACTTCCTTTACAGCCAACTTATACCCTTTTAGATTTTAGATTTTAGATTGGAGAATTGGGAATGCCTGATTACCGTCAGGTTTGGAGCTTGTCTACCGTTGCATTCTTTTTTTTAAGTCGTGTCAAAATTAGGCAAATTTTGCACAAAAAAAATGTAACTCCCCTGTAATTGATGCAGGTTCAGCAATATTCTGCGATCGCACGAATCAACCCTCCTTGCCAAAATCCGCTACAGTCTAGGCAGGCGAATTCTGTTCAAAATATCTTGCAGCCGTTCTGAAACGCCACCCAATTGTTCAGACAAAGCTACAAGCTTGCCGTAAGCTTCAACTAAGCGATCGCCCTCAACATAAACCTCTGGAGTCGGATAATTCTTCATCGCTTCCAGCAGGGTAATCTCGTTATCATTAGTTGCAGAAAGCACCAAGGCCTCGCGCAAAGCTTCTCGATTTGCATTCCCAGAAGGAGTGCGAATTACCTGACCCACTTCATCGAGAATTATTTCCCCAACTTTGCTGTTGAGCGTCCGATCCAAAAAGCTTTGACTCACTTTCACCGATCTCGTCAGACTGTTGCGAACCGCTTGCGGGTCTTTTTTGGCTTTTCCCAGCAGCATTTCTAAACCGGGCGACATTTGCCCAGTTTCTGCAAAAATTTCTAATTCGCTGACGGGTAAAGTCATTCGGATCGCACTGTATTTGAGCACTACCTTTTCGGCCGCCGCCGCAGCATTGCTGTAAAATACAATTCCCACGCCTGCTGCTAAAAATAACGTCCACCGCCCTTGGAAAAATGACCCGCTCATAGTAAAATCTCCCAACATCTTTTTCTAATTCGACTGTGACACATCTTCAATCTCCCGATCCTACCAAAATGCCGAAAGCCAGCTCTTCTATTAGTGAAGGCTGGCGCTGGGCTTAAATTTATTTGATATATTTAGGGTCTTTATGAGGCTGACCCCAATTGAACGAATTACAAGCGGTTTATGACTAGGGCCTTTAAATTTGCTGACCCCAATTGAACCCACTTTTTGACTATAACAGGGATCGCTAGGAAACCAGGACTTCGTAATATTTTCTTTATCTTTCTAACTTTTCTTTGCCTCAAATAGATTTTTGTCTCGATTTGTAAATTTTTGTTACTTCCCCTTCGGGGCTCGGCTCTCGGCGCGCTGCTCCCAGCGAAACAGGAACACCATCAGGGCCACAACTCCGATTTGGAGGGCAAAATTAGGCAAAGCAGAGCCAATTTCCCGGCCAGAGGCAATTTTAGCGAGGAAAACCAAGCCCCCGATAAAGCCCGAAGCGCCACAAGCTACGTAAACAAACTGTCGCAGAGGGCGGTAGGGAGTGGCCATTTCTGCGGTTAAACGCTCGTATTGTTGGCGGCTGAGGTTGCGCGGGTTTTTGGGGATGTATGTACGATCGTCCGAATTTGGGGCTGGCATAGATTTAGGAAATAGGTAAATTAGGATGGGGCCACAAAACCCGGTTTCTACCAAAAACCCTCTGGCTGAGGTGGCAACTACTGCCGAAAAACCGCGTTTTTGGTACTGTGGGCGTAATTCGAGTGAATATTAGACTACAACAAATATCTCACAACTGCCGAAATAAATCATCGCTGAATCCAAACCACAACTGTCTGCAAACAGCCGACAAAAACACCCAAAAGACCTCCTAAATTTACAATTCCTTGCAATTCGCTTTGGACAATTCCCTGAATTGCTAACTCCAACTCTTCAGGAGAAGTACCTTTTACTCGATCGACAATCACCTGGTCGATATTCAAAATTGGGATAGCCTGAGCTACAATATTTTCTAAATCCCGCTCTAAATAACGCTCTAAAACCAAAGCAAGTTCTTTGCTAACAATTTCCAGGGAAGCACTCATCACCGCTGAAGTTTGCAAGCGATTAAGAAGCAACCGGGAAATATTTTCCCAGTCAATAGATTTGCTCAACCCCTCAAGTACCTCTGTACCGCGCTGTTGAACGTAGGTGCGAACGCTGTCGCGCATAGTTTTTCGCAACTGTCTCACAGTCGAAACCGGTAAATTTTGCATCGACAAATTTTGCAGCCATTCCTGAATTCGCCCGCGAATTCCCAAAGAAATAGTTAACTCTGCTAACCGCTGATTTGTCGCTTCTCTGTCATCCAGACAAAAAGTCCGCAGCCGAGTTAAAGTGTTCCGCAAACCAAACAAATTTGCTACTACCCAATAAGTGCCGCTGGTTTTTTCTCGAAACCCTTCATCGATAATCGAAATATTGCGATCCGTTAAAAAGTCAATTAAAGCCTGCCGCAGCACTTCCGGTGGTATTACTACCTGCAACAACCACTCAGCAAGCTGAGCCGCCTGAGCTTCCGTTAGCTGAATCTCCAGCAAAACTTGGTCAAAAATTTGATTTAGCTGAGCTTCTAAAAAATCTTCCCGGCGCGCCAAAACTTTGAGAATTCGGGGCACAGATTCCCCTAGCAAATCTCGCAGAATGTTAGCGAGAATTTTAGCGGTTTTTTGCTCTGCGTCTGCTTTTACCTGATCCAGCGCCAACTGCAACAGCCAGAGAATCACCGACTGCATCCGCTCGGTTTGCAGGAGGCGGCGCGCTAAGTTTTGCAGCTCCTGTGGCGTCAGCAGCGAACCCATAATTGTGTCGGAAATTCGCTTTGCCAAGCGCTCTTGATTGCGGGGTATCAAGCCTGGAGTGAAAGGCAACTGCCGCCCTTTGATGTAAATAGCTCGATAGGGGCGGAACAGCATTTTGATAGCTATATCGTTAGTGAAATAGCCAATAATTCCTCCCACTACAGGTGGGGCAACCAACAGCCAAATGTCAGACGGATTCATAAAGGATTAAAAATAGGGTAAGGTGCACAGGGATCGGTGCACCCTATAGTTAGATAGCTGATATAGACTGCAAGCCTTTTTAATTTTAAATTGCTTTGCCGAGTACCAATACTCCCATCATAGCTCCGGCAATGGGGTAGTGGGTGGCGGCGGCAAATCCGGCTTTGTTGGCGATCGCGACTTGCTGCTGGCCGATCGGGAATTTTTCTAAACTAGGATTAATGTAAGCATATTCTTGAGTCATGCCAAATTGCTGAGCAATGGGCACTACGAGACTGTCTAGATAAAACTGCTGAAAGCTCCGCATTAGGGAATTGCTGGGGCGGTGGAGGTCGAGAATAGCTGCTTTGGCACCGGGTTTGAGCACGCGGTGCAATTCCTGAAGACTGCGGGGGATGTCAGTCACGTTACGCAGGCCGTAACCCATTGTGGCGCAGTCGAAGTAATTGTCGGCAAAAGGCAAGTCTAGGGCGTCAGCTTCTACCCAGGAAATGGGACTGGCAGGGGTGAGAAAAGGTCGATCGCGCCTGGCGGCCACGGCCAATTGTTCGGGGGAAAAATCTACTCCAAATATGCAACCGGTCGGCCCTGCTTGTTTGGCCAGCAGCAAAGCTAGATCTCCGCTACCGCAGCACAAGTCTAAACAAGTATTTCCGGGGCCCGCACTGCTCCATTTCACCGCCATTTGCTTCCAAATCCGGTGTTGCCCAAAGCTCAACCAGTCGTTCAATTGATTGTAAACTGGTGCAATTCGATTAAATATATTTTTAATTTGTTCGGCGTTATTAGTCATTTCTCATTTGTCATTGGTGATTGATAATTTGTAATTGGTCAGCCGGAAAAAACAATTAATCCGTGCATTCATGTCATGCTGTCGCCAGTCATTAATGCTTTTTTATTTGTTAGCAAGCGATGAGCTTTTGTCGAGAGTCATTGGTTGGCTATCATTTTAAACTCAAGACTTAGAGCCGACTAAGGACTAATGACTGATGACTCATGACTGATGACTAATGACTAATGACCCTTAAAACTCGTCAATACCAAAGCAACTTCTTGAGCGGCGAGGTGAACTGTTGTGAGTTCGTCGGGGCGCAGGGAACAAGGTTGCTTCCACTGCATGGAAATCAGGGCGATCGATCGACCTTTGTGAATCACCGGGATGGTCAGGTGAGCTTGAATGCCGGATTTCTGATAGTGCGGCAGACTCGCTAAGGCTGTGTCAAGCCCAATATTCACAGCACCCTGAATAGTTTGAGAGGTAATTGCTTCTCGCACCAGAGGGTCATCTGCCAGCCAATTTTCCACAGTTGAACCAGTGGTGTGACAGCCTTGGACTGATATTAAAGCATTTCCTTCCACCAGTTGCAAAATGCAAGAGTCCGCCAAAAAGTTATCACTTATAGCAGTAGCAATTGGGTCTAAACTTGCTTCCAAACTCGGATAATCCACAGCCGTTTGCATGATTGTTGCTAACAGTTGTATTTGATTTTGGGCACGATCCAATTCCTCAGTCCGCTGCTTGAGAATTTCATAAGTCTCGGCCGCCTTTTGCACCACCATTTTCAATTCGTTCGGGTCCCAAGGCTTAGTGATATACTTGTAAACCTGTCCTGAGTTAATCGCATCCACCAAGTCTTCAATGTCCGTAAAACCAGTCAAGATAATTCTGACCGTATTCGGAAACTGGGGCACGGTTTTGCTCAAAAACTCCGTTCCCTTCATTTCGGGCATCCGCTGGTCGGAAATGATGACGGCGACCTCGCCTTCGATGCCGAGGACTTCCAAGGCGCGAATTCCGCTCTCAGCTTTGAGCACGTTAAAATCTCGTCGGAAAGTGCGGTAGAGTAAATCCAGATTGTCTGGTTCGTCGTCTACTACCAGCATTTTGGGCTTTTTCGGTCTGTGTAGGGTCATGAGCTGGCGTTTAATTTGATCTAGCTCTGAAATGGCATTATCCATAACAATACGATAAACTCCCCTTTGTAAATTTAGGCGAGCAACTATTCTGTAACAATAGTCTCATAACTCACTTACTATTAATCTATCGCTCTGCCGCGACACGAGCCTTGCCGGTAATCCAATCACACATAACTTAGCCCTGGTTTTTGATTCAATTATGACTGATACACCGCAAGATTCATCCCCTCCTGCATCTGCATCCTCCACAAATGCTGTGGATGCCGAAAAGTTAATTCGATCGCTCCGCCGAAAAGAAGGCACTTGGGTAGAGTGGGGACAGGCCTGCACAGCACTGCTAAAAGCTGGCTACAACTCTCAAAGGATTTTTGAAGAAACTGGTTTTGAGCCAATTCAGCAAAATCAAGTGAGCGTCGCAGCCCAAGTTTACACCAGCATGGTCAATGCTGGGGCTTCAGACGAAGTTCGATCGCACTTCCTGGGCAAAGGTAGTGATATCTTATACGAGTTTCGGATTCTCTCTCAAGTAGAGCGGGCCGGGGCAGCAGCTTTGATGCTAACCCACAATTTGGATGTTGACGATGCTCGCCAAGTTGCTAAAGCGATCAAGGAGTTTTCGCACTTCGGGAGTCTCCCCCAAGGGTTCACAGACACTCCCGGCGATGCTATGGCTTACCAATGCTGGCAATTAGCGAGACAGAAAAGCGATTTGCAAGAGCGATCGCGCTTAATTGCTCGCGGTTTAAAATTAGCTAGCAGCCCAACCGCTAGGGCGCAAATCGAGCAGTTGCTCGTCGATTTTACCGTAGTTCCGAGACGGGAAGCGCCCCGCTTGCCCGTCTACCGACTCGATACCGAGGAACAATTGCCCCGCGTTGTCCCGGTTGTGGGCAAATTGCCGCTTTCTACGAGAGATTTGCTGGCAGTGCCTTTGCCGGAGGAAATCGAGCCGTTCCGAATGGTAAAATTTTCTGGAGCTGGAGCTGGAGCTTGGGTGGCGATTCCCGGATGGCAGGTAATTTTGAACGCTGAAGATCCGGTGGCGGTTTTGGGAATGAGCGATAGATTGCCGGTACCGCTGCAAGGCAAAGTTGAAGAAGTTTTGATTATTGCCGATCGAGCCCAAAGACAGTGGGATGCTGAGAGTTATTTCCTCGCCGATAACGCTGGCAATTTAGAATTGTACTGGTTTGAACAATCCCCGGATATTCCTATTTTGGGACGAGTTGTTCTGGTGATGCGTCCGAAAAAGATTGTGGATGAAGACTATACCAAAGATGGATGGCAAATTGATGATTAGTCAGATGTCAGATGTCAGTTGACTGTTGACTGTTGACTGTTGACTGGAAAGCTAATAACAACGAACAACTCACAACTGACTACTGATTACTGAGGCGGTTTCGGTTCTTGAATTTGCGGAACAGAAGGCTGTTTCTTAAATCGATTAAAGCCGTAAACCGCAGCCGCAATTAACAGAAAATAAGGACTGTAAGCCAACAGCCAAATACCCAAACCAAACAAACCGACCGTCAATTCACCCACCGAATGAGTCGCTTTCCCCCAAGTTTCCTGCACCCGCAAACCTAAAGAAGGTTCCGTAGTTTGTTGAGCCGATACTGCTGCTTCTAGAGTTAAGCTAATAGTCGAATAAGCTACTTGAGTTCGCAAACTTTTTAACTGAGCGTCAATGCGTTCGATCGACTCCCGAATATTGCTCAACTCTTGAGCAGCTTTGAGCACGTCGCCGACCGATCCCGATCGCTCCATAATTTTTAACACCATTTCCTCGGATTTGCGGAGGTTCCGCAGCCTAGCCTCGTTGTCAACTAATTGATTGGTAACATCCTCAGCCGTCAGAGAACGGTTCTCTACTGTTCCGAGTTTTGCCAAAGCCTGTAAAGTAGTTTCTAAACGTTCTTGAGGCACGCGAATTTCGACAGACGCCGTTTGGCGGACACTGGAATCGGGGGGCTTTTGATTTTGGAAACCCAAAATATCGCCTTGCTGTTTTTCGACAATATTAGTAACAGATTTAGTGCTGGCGTCAATAGATTTGACAACTACACTGAGTTCGGCTTTTTTAATCAGTTGGGGACGGGTTGCTGGAGTTTCTGCGACTTTTTTTGATACACCAGCAGTTTTTGACCTTTCGGCTGGTGGCTCGGGTGCGGGTGCCGATTGTGGAGCCGATGCGGCAACTTGGTTTTCACGGCTGCTGGGTGAAGCTGCGCCGCCTGTATCGCTGGACAGTTGAGCTCCTCCGCAGCTAGGCAAAGCAATGGCTGAAGATAAAGTTAAGAATGCCACAACAGCAAAACGAGTTGTGCTGTTGTTGGCTGGGTTTGAGTTTGGCTTGGGCGGGGGGGAATTGATTTTGAGGTGAGTTTTCATTTGGGTGATTCCTATAACAAAGGCTTGGGTATTGAATTTTATGCTGATTTTAATTTAAGCTTCAATAGATAGTGTTAGTTTAGCCGATACCGAAATGGAAACGGTAGAGGTTGCAGATTTTTTTATTTTTAACCGCAGATGAACGCAGATAAACGCGGATGTAATAATGACTGATGAATTTGATTCTGATTTTATGCGATCGATATCCGTTGTCGATCGCCCTGGCAACATTTCCTCTGGGTTAGACTCTGCCGCCGTTTTGCGAGAACAAGCTTGCCTTAAAATTCGCGAAAGCTTGCGTGGGGGGCAGCAGGACATGGCGGATTGGGAAGGCGGCCCCCTTGCTGTTTCGGCGGTTCCGGGGGCCGGGAAGTCTACGGGAATGGCTGCTGCGTCCGCAATTGCGATCGCCCGCAACGGGCTTCACAACCGCCGCCAGTTAATTGTCGTGACATTTACGCGATCGGCTGCTGCTAATATTAAAGCTAAAATTCGGGAAAGATTGGCCCAATTGTCTTTATCTCAAGGCGGTTTTGCGGTGCACACTTTGCACGGTTTAGCTTTGAATATTGCGATGCGGCATCCCGATTTGTCGGGTTTAAATTTAGAAAATTCAACCTTAGTTACTCCCACTCAAAGTCACCGATTAATTCGCACCTGTGTAGAACTTTGGATTGCTGAAAATCCCCGCCGATATCAAGTTTTGTTGGAAGGACAGCAATTCGACGGAGAGGAAACGGAGAGGCTGCGGCGACAATCGGTTTTGCGGACGGAAATTTTGCCGCAGGTAGCTAAAACTGTGATTCACGAGGCGAAATCTTCTGGTTTGTTTCCCGAACAGTTGTTAGAAATGAGCGCTCTTGATACTGGGGATAGTTATGAGATTTTAGCAGTAGCTGGGGGTTTATATCAAAAATATCAGGCTTTGTTGAGGAGCCGGGAATTCATCGATTACGACGAAATGATTTTAGCAGCTTTGCGGGTGTTGGACAATCCGAAGGCGAGGGCGATCGAGCAAAAGCAAGTATTTGCCGTTTTTGAGGACGAAGCGCAGGATTCTACACCTTTGCAAACTCGGCTTTTGGAAACATTGGCGATCGATCCCGAACATCCTACTTTACCTCCCAATTTTATCAGAGTTGGCGACCCAAATCAAGCGATTAATTCTACTTTCACTCCCGCCGACCCGATTTATTTTAACCAATTTTGTGATGAGTGCGAAGTAGAGAATAAGTTAGCGACAATGGACGGTGCAGGCCGCAGCACCCAGGTAATTATCGATGCCGCTAACTTTATGTTGCAATGGGTAAATGGCTCAGAATTAGCAAAAAATGAAAAGCCTTTTCGCGACCAAACTATTAAGCCAGTCCCCAGCCATGACCCGCAGCAGAATGCAAATCCGGCTCCCATTGGTCGAGGCTTAGAATTGCATACTCCCCGCGATATTTACCATACAGTTGAGTTAATTGGCAAGCGGGTAATTGAGTTGATCGAGGAATTTTTACCCAGCGATTTTGAATTTGCAAGAAATGAAAAAGCTATCGATTTAGGCGCGGAAGCTAGCGATGGGGAAAAGAGTGCAAAATTGCCGTTAGAAAATCTGAAATCGATGGCTATTTTGGTACGGGAAAACAAACAAGGTAAGTTTATCAAAGAAGTGCTAGAAAATCCTCAAAAACACGGATTAAGCTTTGATTTGCGGAAATACGGGATTAAAATTGAGGATGTGGGAGAACGGGACAGACATTCTCAAGTACCTTGGGAAATTTTAACACTGCTGCAATTTCTCGATCGCCCGCACTCTCCAGACTATCTGAAAGCAGCCTTAAAGATTTTGAGCGATCGGCAACTGATCCCCAAACAAGACTACAATGCTTTTGCGACTAGCCCTGAGCAATTCCTTTACCCAGGTCCCCTAGACCCGCAGCAGTCAGACCCGGTTCGCAAATGCCGCTATTTTTGCTGCGGTTTGCTGCAAGCTAGCTTAGAACTGCCACCATACCAAATCATCTCATTCTTAGCCTTAGCGCTGCAATACGACCAAACAGAATTAGCCACCGCCGACAAATTAGCAGAACGGGTAGCAATCCAAACAGCAGGCAACAATTCAATGCGGAATATTTTGGATGTACTGAGCGAAATTGTCAGTTCCGAAAGATTTGAACCTGTGGATGCAGATGACAAAATAGAAGAACGTTATACCAGCAAAGGTCAACTAACAATTATTACCATGCACAAAGCTAAAGGATTGGATTGGGATTGCGTATTTTTGCCGTTTCTGCACGAACAAACCATCCCCGGAAATTTGCGAGTTTTGCCGCAAACCCGATTTTTAGGAGATTTCACTTTAGCAGAGGTAGCGAGAGCACAGATTCGAGCAAGTTTGCACGAAAAATATCCTTTACCAAATCTAGGCGAAGCCTGGGAACAAGCAGGTTATTTGAAAACAGCAGAAGAGTTTCGACTGCTGTATGTGGCAATGACGCGAGCAAAAAGCTTGCTGTGGATGGCGGCGGAGAAGAAAGGGCCTTTTACTTGGAACAAACCGGAGAATTTACAGGAGCAAAAACCTTGTCCGCTAATGCCTGTTTTGAAGCAGAGATTTCCGAGTAATGTGATATAAAAGAAGTAAGAAGTAATGAGTAATAAGTAGCTCGTTCCCTGCTCTACTCATGGGTGACAAGTTAAGCTGAAGCCCCCCATTTGTTGCTCCGATTACTCAACAATAAATATGTGCTGCCTCTATCGGTAATTCCTACTGCTCAACTATCCTTCGTTGCCCGATCGCCCTTAGCTCAAAATGGTGTTTCTGTCTGTAGGTATAGCCTTTCTCCCAACTGCGGATGCTCAAACGAAAGTTCCCGCGCGTGCAAGTGTAGCCGCTTCGCAGCAGCCCGACATCCGTAAAGCCGATCGCCTAAAATGGGTATCCCCAACCCTCGAACATCCGCTGCATGAACCCTCAATTGATGCGTGCGCCCCGTCAGTGGCAAAAACTCGACGCGATCATACTTTCCCTCCCTCGCCATTACCTGAAAGCGAGTAACGCTGGGTTTTCCGCACTCCCAATTGACTTGCTGGTAAGGGCGATTTTCTGGATCGCCCCAAAGTGGGAGATCGATCGTCCCCGCATCAATTTTTACAGTACCCGAAATTAGCGCTTCATAAACTTTGTGAACCTGCTTTGTTTCAAATTGCTGCCTGAGTTGACTGCTGGTTTCTTTGTCCCGCGCCAATAGCAAAATACCAGATGTTTCCCAATCTAAACGATGCACCGCCGTCAAACCCCAACTATCCGGCAACAAGTTACGCAAACGACTGAAAACACTATCTTGGTTTTCCAGATAACGACCAGGAACTGACAGCAACCCAGAGGGTTTATTAACCGCAATTAACCATTTATCTTCATAAATAATCGGTAGCATTTGTGTAACGGGCAAGATGCCCGTTGCACAATAAACATTATTGCTTGTGGGGGGGGATTCTAGCCCGCCCGTCAAATCCTCATTTATATTATTAGAAACAGTCGGATTTTGAGCCAATCCTGACAGCAAAAAACCCATCAACGGCTGACACCGATCGCCACAAGCGCCATAAAATTCTCCCTGTATCTTATCGCCCGATGGCGGCCCCCACCAAAACTCAGCCATTGCCAGCGGTTTCAGATTGTGTACTGCCGCGTAGTGGAGCAATTTTGGCGCGCAACAGTCGCCGGTGCCAGTGGGAATAGAATTGGTTGGCATCAATGAGGAGAGCGATCGCGATTTCCCCAAAAAATTTACCAGAGTGTAAGCCGCGTGCATTTGCGTCTGAAGTTCGCGGGAAAGTTCTTTTCGCCGCTGTTTCAGCGCCCGCATCCGCCGATCCGCAGCTTCAATTAATTGTTTTAGCGGCTGCAATGTTTCATCCCGCTGTCGTTTCAATTGTCTGCGTTCAATTTTCTCCAAACGGCTTTCTTGATTCAGTTGTTCCAGGGCAATTTCTAGTGTTTCTCCTGCGAGAGTTTGACACAGTAACTGGCGTTTTTCGTCTCGCTGCAGCTTGCAATTGCGGTGGCGATCGCTCAAAAGTTGCAATTGCGCTTCAAACTCCCGAAATAAGGCTGCATACTCTTGTCGATGCGGGAGTTGATTCAGTGCAATAAGTTCCTGTTTCATCAACTCCAATTGAGTTAACGTGCGCGCTTCCTCGAAAGCAACTCGATCTCGTCCAGGAATCGGTGGCACCCAGCCCTCAACAATGCTGCAACCGTTCAGCAGCCCGGAAAATGCTTTGAGTATCCCCTGTTCCCCCGAAGGCATCTCCACCAGTAATATGCCGTACATCTTGCCTTCGCGATCGTAGGAATCGTCAACAGCAAGGTACTGCATCAAACCCCGGGCGAGATCCTCGGACATTCGAGTACGCGGCAGTCTCAGCAACTCGCCGCTTTGAGGACAACGGCCTTCGTACCAATAATTCGGGCGCGAGTCGATCGACTCCCAATGACAGTCAGTGAAATCTAAAAGCGTGTGCAACTCTAGCATCTTAAATTTGGTTGGAAACCTGAATTAGGACATATCTGCTTGTGTCTTGACGGTATTTTACAGCGGTGTACCGACAGTGGGAAGGGTGCATAATTTTATACCTACTCGAATTAAGTAAAAATGATGTGTCGCATCAAGCCTGATATGCTAAATTTGTTTCAAAACAGCAGCGAGATTAAGAAAAGCATAAGTTAATATATAAGACCGCAAGCTTGTTATCCCACTAAATTTTTTATGTGAAAGGCGTATGCCAGACCTCTCGACTTCGGCTACAGAAAACTCCTCAAATCCCCAACCAGCTTTGCTGCCGCCGATTTTAAGAATTTTGGCAGCATTTCCAGATTACGATCGGGGCAATAGATTGTACGCATCGGGAAGGTACGAAGCGGCAGTCCTTTGCTACGGAAAAGCGGTTCAAATTAAGCCGGACTGGGCCAGGGCGTGGCTGAATCTGGGCAAAGCTTACAAGCAACTGCACTCCTACGCAGAAACCGTAGCCTGCGCCGATCGAGCTACAGCAATTAATCCCGAAGAATATTGGGCTTGGATGCTGCGCGGGACAGGGCTGTTAAGTTTGCAAAATCACTCAGAAGCGATCGCGGCTTTCGACACCGCAATTCAAATCAATTCAGAAAAGCACGAAGCTTGGTATCAGCGAGGCCGAGTTTTAGAGGAATTGCAGCAGTGGGATGCAGCCGCAACCTGTTACAAAAAAGCAACCCAACTTCATCCGAATTTGCCCGCCATGTGGTATCGCCAAGGCAACGTCTTGGTTCAAGCGGAGCGCTATCCTGAAGCCGTGGCGGCTTTCGAGCGCGCCCTGAAACTCGTCCCGATGAATTGGGAAGCTTGGCTCAACCGAGGTTTGGCTTTGATGAAAGCGGAACGCTACGCTGAAGCTGTAACTTCTTACGATCGGGCCATTCAACTGCAACCACAAAATACTCTAGCTTGGTTCAATCGGGGCATTGCTTCAGCAAAATTGCACAAATATGCAGAAGCGGTGACAGCTTACGATCGCGTACTGCAAATGCAGCCCAACGACTGCGAAGCTTGGTTTTATAAAGGAATGGCCCTCAAACACCAGTGGGCCGACGCGGCAATTGCTTGTTTCGATCGGGCAATTCAAATTAATTCTTTTTATCCCGAAGCATGGATCGGGCGCGGTCAAACACTGTCAGAATCGAGAGATTTTGAAGGGGCGATCGCAGCTTTTGACCAAGCCGTTCAAATTAATCCGAATTTTCCCGAAGCTTGGCTGGGTAGAGGCATCGCCCTGGCAGGATTGGAACGCTACAAAGAGGCAATTATCGCTTACAGCAATGCCCTACAAATTGAAGGTAATTTTTTAGAAGCTTGGAACTTGCGAGGCGAAGCTCTGGAAAAATTACAGCAATACGAAGAAGCGATCGCCTGTTTTGATAAAGTAATCTCTCTGACTTCAGAAGCAGAAATTACATCAAAAGTAGGGTTGCAGCAAGGCGCAGCGCTGGAAAAATTGCAGCGTTACGAAGAAGCCGTCGCAGCTTACAACCGCGTACTAAAAATCGTGCCAGACAATTTTGAAGCTTGGTTGAAACGCGGCAACGCTTTGTCAAAATTGCAGCAGTACGAACAAGCTCTAGCATCATACGATCGAGCAATTACTGTCTGGCCGGATAACTATCAAGGCTGGGTACACCGAGGTTTGATCCTAGGGGAAATGCAGAACTATTCCCAAGCACTCGTCGCTTTTGACCAAGTGATTCAACTCAAGCCAGACAACTGGGAAGCTTGGGCGCAGCGGGGCGACGTTTTGCAAAAATTACAGCGAACTCAAGATGCCATTAGCTCTTACGGAGTCGCCCTCGAAATCAAACCCGATTACTACGAAGCTTTAGTCAGTCGAGAGGAATTGAGGCTTAAGGGCGCGATGTCAGGAAAGTGGTAACATCAATGTTGATTGTTGACTGTTGACTGTAGAAGGATGGGTCGGAAAACTGAATAGTTGAGTGTTAAGCGCAGTCCGGCTGCAACTTCCCCAACTGCCTACTTTGCCTAATCAATAGTAAGGATGAAATTTCTAGTTTTAAGATATCCTAGACCCGTCAGCAAATGCTTTTAACTCAATAGCATCGTGACTGCAAAACAGGCGCACATCTTTACTATGCTGCACCGATAATGCGTGCAGCCGGTCTTGATTGAGCAACCGAGCCTTGCGATCGACCTCCATCATCCATTGGTAGGCGCGCAGACCGGGCGTGCAGCGTCGGTTAGCGGCATCCATCTCGTGTCGGTAGAAATAGGCATCCCCTGCGTGCAGGAGCCAGCCCTCGGGTGTATCAATGGCAATGCCAGCATGACCGCGCGTGTGTCCCACCAACGGGATTAGCAAAATTTCCGGCGGCAACCCGTCGAGGTCGCGGACTGCTTCAAAACCAAACCAAGGTTCCCCACCCGCCGAATAGTATTTCCAGCGTTTGACTTCATCCCACTGCCCCGGACGATAGCGCCTTTTTGTGATGAAACCGTGCCGATCCTGTGCCGCATCGATTTCAGCCTGCATGACGTGTACCGTGGCTTCAGGGAAATCCTCTAGACCACCGGCATGATCAAAATCGAGGTGGGTGAGTACAATATGGCGCACATCGCTTGGTGAAAATCCGAGCTGTTCAATTTGATGGATGGCCGTGTACTTGCGATCGAACTGGATGTTATTAAAATGGACGAAAAACGGGCTGAGCCGGGAGTAAGGCGACTGGATATCCCGGAGTCCGAAGCCGGTATCGATCAGAACTAGCCCCTGATTCGTTTCAACAAGCAGACAGTGGCAGACGAGGTGAGCCGTCAGACCGCGACTAAAGCCATCGAAAAGCGCCCCTCCAATGGGACACATACAGCCACAATTGAGATGATGAATTTGCATAAATGTCCTGTACTAAATTACTTAGGCGAGAACCATTTATTCCTCAGTTCCCCTCCAAGACCGATGCTGCATAATGGCATCGATTAACGCCTGAGAAAACAGTGCTAAATCGCCACTACTGGGAGAAGTAAACACGCTTTTATCGGCTGCTATCTTGCCATTATCTGCGATGTTTACTTCCTTTAAATCTGCACATAAGAATAGTAAAACGGGCGGAAATTATTGGTTAGCAGAACCCGGTTCAGTAAGTTGACTGTGCAGTTCGGCATTGACGGTATCAGGCAAAACTTTGCTCGCGTTGGCCAGAATCTTTGTCTTGAGTGAACCTGCAATGATGTTGTCCTTACCGGCCATCAAGGCTTCAAATCCCTGTTTGGCAACCTCGGCTGGATCATCTTTCTTGTCTGCGCCCGCCTTCGTGTCGTCCATTCCCGCCCGATGGAAGAAGTTAGTATCGGTTGGGCCCGGCATGAGCGAGGTGACAGTTACACCTGTATCTTTTAACTCATTGCGGAGTGCCTCGGAAAACGAGTGGATGAATGCTTTGGATGCTGCATAGACTGCCTCGAATGGCCCCGGCATTAGGGCGGCAATTGAGGAAGTGAATAGAATCCGTCCCTGGCCGCGATCGACCATATCCTTAACTACCCGTTTAGCCAAATGCACAGACGAGACAACGTTGAGGTTAATCAGATTTAGTTCGTCCTTCAAGTCTGTCTCGCGGGCAAAGTCGCCGCCGACGCCGACACCTGCATTAATTGCGATCGCATCCACTGGCCGATTAGCCGCTTTAATCTGGTTGTAGAGCGTCTCAACACCTTCGTAGGTAGCGAGGTCTGCCTGCACTGTCTCGACTTGGGCACCGAGTCCCTCACAGGCTTGAGCCGCTTCATTGATGCTCGATCCGGTGGCTGTGACTAGGAGATCGAAGCCGTTTTGAGCGAACTGTTTGGCGAGTTCATAGCCGATACCGTTAGAGGCACCCGTCACGACAGCCAAGGGGCGGGTCAATGAACTGTTTATAACCATCTAAAATCCTCTGTAATTGCTCCACGCTCTTTTGTCTAGGCTTGCTTCTGTCTCTACCAGACAATCTTTGTGGACTGTGGGCTTTCAATTCTTACAATCCTAGGGAGGCAGCCGTGCGATCGCATCTTTCCAAGGACATAAGCTGTTAGGCATTTAGATACGGTATAATCGAAAACAAACTTCATGTAGTTAGTGTAAAAATGACAGCATAGAATCCTCTTAGAGAAAGAGCAAATAGAGAAACTACACAAAGCCTTAAAAAATGAATAAAAGGGAAATATTATAGAAATAATTATGTATGATTATATAGCAATCCTTGCAGAAGTCGTAAAATTTTTACCCCTCCTCAACCCTCCCCGAACTCGCTCTGAGTCGGTAAGAAATTCACAAATGATGCGAGGATTGCTATATATGTATAAAATGCGCGTAGATATGGCTAATAACTCTTTTGATAATTATTTGGGAACCGTCATTCTCTGGTGCTAAATCGGATGCGATGAGAGACGGGAGATGGAAGAGGGGAGATTGAGTCGGAAGATTAATCCTGGGCTAAAAACATTTATCTCTGGTGGAACGGTCAGGATGCTTGCGTAGGGAGAACAGTGCCAGATGTCAGTTATAACTCAATCTCAGGCACTGTTCTCAATCAGACCCAATCAACCTGGTAACAGCGACGAAAAATCTCAGATATCAGGTCGATCGCGCTGCAAGAAACCAAGCGGATGACGCCAAGAGTGTAAGATGTCAGTTATCACGAATACTTGCTGTTGGCGATTACCCCAGGGCACCCAAAATTGAAAATTATGACAGCCAATTGCTGATTCTGCTGGCTTCATGTTATAGTGGTTTTCCAAGAATTAAATTCGGTGGCGTAGTTTGTTGGTGTTTATTTACAAGCGTCTCTCCGAATCTAAGTCTCTGCACCCTAATGATTCTGGAGATTTTATGTCGATTTACGTGGGTAATCTTTCATATGAGGTAACATCAGACGACCTCAACGAAGTATTTGCCGAGTACGGTACTGTAAGCCGCGTCCAAGTGCCAATGGACCGGGAAACAGGCAGGATGCGAGGTTTTGCTTTTGTGGAAATGGCAAGCGAGGCAGAAGAAGCAGCAGCCATCGCAGCTTTAGACGGTGCTGAATGGATGGGCCGTGACTTGAAAGTCAACAAAGCCAAACCTCGCGAAGACAACAAACGCCCCTCGGGCGGTGGCGGCGGCTGGGGCGACAAAGATCGCTCTTCACGCGGACGCTACTAAGCTTTGAGACTGAAAATTTGAGTTGTGCTAGTTGACGGCAGGTGCGAATGCTGCTTTTTTTTCGGGTTGTTCGATCGACCCATCAACTAAAACTCCCAAACCTCTAAATCAGTTTTGCCCCCTCCTTCGAGGGGGCTTTGTTTTTGGCGAAAAATCCCGTCCGGTACGTCTGCGGTGCATTTCCCCGTCTACTTCGTGATTCGGTATCCTCTTAACTGCTTTTTTGAAGAGGCTGTCGGGATTTCTCGGCTCGGCTCCTGTAAACTATCAAACTAGAATTAAGCACGAAGAAAAGTTAGAATAACGGCAAAACTAAATATTGCCCTGAACAACCAAACTATCTTTACCGAAGATTAGTTGAGAAAACCAGCCGAATATCAGCCAATATCTTGATTTTGCCTGAATAAAGATGTCCAAGGTCTACAGCACGGCGGAACTCATTAAAATCCTCGAAGAAGAGCGCCAAGCCTGCTTGTATGGGCGGCGCCTCAACTTGACTGAAACTCCTGCTACAGGCAACCCCGTGATTGACCGCTTTCTCAAATCTGAGGGCGTACAGAAGTTTACTGCTTATCAAAATTTTAAGGCAGCCGTACACGAATACCAGCGGGAACATCAAGTTTCTGGGATTGTCTGGCGGGAAATTGCGGTTAAAGGCAATACTCTACGCTATCCGGCAGTGGATGACGAATTAATAGCTCTACCGGTTGATTTGATTACGTTGAAGGCAGCTAAGATTGCTATGTTGGAATTCTGGCAGCAGGTAACTGCCGGGATGGATTTGTATTTAAGTGTTAACAGCGGAAAGGATTTTCGATCGATCGAGCCGGTTGATGTAGAGGCTATAGCCCAGCGCACAGAATGGGCTAGTCTCTGGAAGTGGGAAAAGTTGGATTTTCTAGAAATTTTGTTGCAGTTGGGCTGGGGGAAGCCGGAGGAAGCTTATTATAAGAGGGGATGGCCGACCTCGGGCAGTGAGTACATTCACGCCGTAAAACCCGGACAGCGGCCGATTTGTTAATGGGGAATTGGGAATTGGTAACAGGATAAGCTGAATTCAGAACCATCGAAAACACAGAAGAAATTGAGGACACGGCGCCCTGCCGTGTCCTGAGTGTGGGTAATATCTGAAGAACTCATTTATTAACTTCTGACATCTGGCAAAGCATCAAGCCAAACCACTGATTTGGATCTGTCCAAACTTGCATCGGCATTAAACCACGCTGCGAAAGTTCTTTTTTTACAGTATTGAGATTAAACTTGCGCGATATTTCGCTGCGGATAGTTTCTCCCGCTGCAAATTCAACCGTTAAATTGAGAGCGCGTAACTGAACTTTTTGCGCTTTTTTACTTTTCAAGTGCATTTCAATTTGACATTCCTCTTGATTGTAAAAAGCCCAATGCTCGAACTGCGCCAAATCAAAATTTCCCTCATACCTCCGATTTAAATGCCGCAGCATATTCAAGTTAAATGCTGCCGTTACTCCTTGACTGTCATCGTAGGCAGGCTCTAAAATATCCTTAGATTTGTCTAAGTCAATTCCCAGCAAAAAATACTCTCCTGGCTGCAACGCACCGACAATTTGCGAGAAGAATAAATCGCATTCTTGAGCGTTGAGATTGCCGAGGGTACTGCCTAGAAAACAAATCATTCGGGTTGGCAACGGCGACGGTGCAATTTTAGCTAATGCTAATTCGTAAGTGCTGACAAGTCCGTGAATCTGGAGGGACGGATAATCTGCCAACAGTTGACAAGCGCTACTTTCTAGGATAGTAGGACTGATGTCGATCGGCAAATAGTGCAGGGGATATTCCCGTTGACTGTAAGCATCGAGGAGAATCCGAGTTTTGGTGGAACTGCCGCTGCCGAGTTCCACAATTTCGCAGGGGCCCGTTAAATTGGCGATCGCCCCCGCGCACTCCTGCAAAATAGCCGTCTCAGTGCGTGTCAGGTAGTATTCCGGCAACTGGCAAATCAACTCAAACAGGTTTGAGCCGCGATCGTCGTAGAAATACTTTGGAGGCAGGGATTTGGGGTTTTGAGTCAACCCGCTAACTGCATCGCTGCCAGCATTGATTTCTGCGGGTGTCAGTGCCGCAGCGCTCACCAGTCGCTCTAAGTGCAGCCGGTTTTCCTTCGTTAAGGCTGAGTTGGTTGTGTCGGACAGTCTTGGGGATTTCATAAAGTAATTTTTAGATGCACATATCGGTATACCACGCAGTTGCGTTGCCAAATATCGCGCTCAAGTCAGATTTTTCATGCCGATCCCGGTTCTGTCTTGTCTCACCGGATGGCGATCGCCTCCACAATTAAAACTTAAAATTTATTCAAAAAAATTATTAAATAATTAACCCAAGTTGTTTTCCTTGAGCTTGTTACATGGAAAAAAGTTGGGCATTTCGCAAACAAATTTTTTCCCCAATTCCCTCTCCAGCCATTTATCTGATGTTCGTCAAATAAGCTTTATAATGCAAGTATTAAGGAATTTATTCATCGGACTTTTCCGATGAATAAATTCCTCAGTATGAACAAATTTGATGGTAATTATAATTACCTAGCAAACTACTTAGCGCAGCGAAAACCAGCAATAATTTGCCGCACGCCCGGATAGTACCAATTCCGAAAACTCGATCGCAGTGCCTGCGGAAAAGTCGCCCAACTTCCGCCTTTTAAAACCCGGTGTTCTCCATCAAAATAAACTTGAGAATATCCCCTGTAAGGATAACTTTCAAATCCCGGATAGGCGTCAAAGGTTGAAGCAGTCCACTCCCAAACATTCCCCAACATATCATAGCAGCCGATCGCACTTGCTCCTTTGGGAAAGGCATCGACTGGCGAGGTATTTGCAATATTATTGCCGTGATTGCACAGGCTGCCGTTTGGCGGTTCTTCTCCCCAAGGATAGATGCGATATGTTTGATTTGTGGCATCCCAACTCGCAGCTTTTTCCCATTCTGCTTCCGATGGCAAACGCTTGCCGATAAAGTTGCAGTAAGCTTCGGCTTCATACCAACTGACACCGCAAACTGGATGGTTGTTGAAAGCTGGATTTTCTGACCAGTAAAGCGGTTGAGAGACGGCTTCGCCTTGCAGCCATTTCCAGCCATCTGCTGACCACCAATCAGGGTTTTGATAGCCGCCGGATTCCATGAAATCTTGGTATTGACGGCAAGTGACGGGATAGCGATCGATCGAGTATGCTTCTAAATAACACAGGTGGCGCGATCGCTCATTATCCAAAGCCTCAGCAGCATCGCTTCCCATGTAAAATTCCCCGGCCGGAATTTCAATCGCCCGGGAATCCGTAATTGGTAATTGGTAATCTGCAATTGGTAATCGATAATTGGAAATTAATCTTCCTTCCTCATTCCCTCTTCCTTCTTCCTTCTTCCCTCTTCCTTCTTCCTTCTTCCTTTGCATTTGCAACACGAAAGCAACAGTTTCGCAGTGCTGGCTTTCGTGCTGAATAATAAACCGCCACAGACGTTCTTGCTCGTCGATCGGTGCTACTTCCAAATAATCTAACACCTTTTTTCTCACCGCGTCCAGATATAATTCAACTTCAGGTAACGTCGGCAGAAAAACCCGTTGTTTTTTCGGCAAAATATCAGCAGCAAACAGTTGGTGATACTCAGGAAAGACTGGCTTCAACCCCGCACACCGCTGCAACAGCCACAAATCCTCAGTATAAGCAATGTGACCTAAGTGCCAGCCAACCGGACTGAAATCAGGATGAGCTTGGCGGCAAAAAGTATCATAATCGATGTCTGCAAATAGCTTGAAAGTGCCGCGGCGACACTGCTGCAAATCGCGATAAATTTCCTCTCTACAAGATTGGATAGATTTCGATATCACGCTCTACTCCGGTACTGATAATGCTCTGGACTGGGCACTCGTGCCAATTGCCCGCAAATAAAGGTTCAGAAGCAATGATGACTGAATTCGGGAAATTTAAATCGTCTCGCAGCCAATAGAGGGAAGGAGGGGTTTTTTGGGAAGCAAAGCGAGAGGCAACGAGCTGGTGTCCGTCGCTGATAATGATATTAGCTGAAAATTCTACTTTGTGAAAGTTTGCTAGCTCTGCCACAGTTTTCAGCGTGTTTTGCAAAGCAGTTTCTAGAGTCACATTGGCGGCTGTCAATTCATTGAGAAACAAGCCGAAGATATGCTCGGAATCTGTAGTGCCATTAATTGATTGATAAAGCGTATCGCTGAGTCGATCGCGAAGTGGTCTATAAAGAGTTTGCCGAAAATTCTTCACGAAGCCGTTGTGTACGAACAGCAGGCGATCGTTCTGAAACGGCTGACAGTTGCTCAAATCTACAGGTTGTCCTGAAGTTGCACTGCGAACGTATCCGATCGCGCATCCAGATTCAACGTATCGACTGATACTCGGAAGGTTAACGTCGCTCCAAATTGGCTGTACATTTTTATAGGTAAACGGGTCAGTATCTAGGTGCGGGTGATACCAACCAATACCAAAACCGTCAGCATTGAGTACGCCAGAAGTCATTTCGCGGGGTTCGTAACTCTGCACAATTAGGGAATGTTCCGGCTTGTACAGAATAGCATCGAGTAAAATCGGCTCCCCGAGGTAGCCAAGCAAACGGCACATAAAATTTTTGCAGCAATTTGATTAGCATTGTAAGTCATTAGCCGAAAAATTGCCCGCTCGCCCATCTTCAGCGCTGGGAACAAGGTTTTTTGTAGCCCGCTGCCAGCATCGCAGTACAAACGGTAAAGTTAAGGTATAACCCCTGCAGCAAAAGGAGACTCTTGAATGTTCCTCGACGAACTCATTCCAATGGCCCAAGAATTGATCCAACAGCCGATCGCCTTCACTGGTGGATTTTTTTCTGGCCTGCTTCGACTCAACCTTCACGAAGAGCCCGTTAAAAGCTGGATCGACGAGCAAGCCGGTTCAACTTCCTACACTACTCCCCCAGCCGAAACCACCAACGGTAAAAGCACGGGGCCTCAGTCAATCTCGATCGACTAAGGAAAAGCAGTAACATCCTCTCAACGCCAAACTGATTAAAGTTATCAGAGATTTTGGTTTAAAATCCCGTCCTTTTAGGACGGCTTTTCTTGATTCTGGATATATCGTTTCAGAACTTCCAAGAACCCGTCGCCAATAGAAGCTACAAAATAATTAGGACTCCCTAGAGCATCCTTCCCATAAGCTTTTGGGTATCCAGCTTGCCCATACCGCCTACTGGATACCCCTTTTAACGCATTTACCATAGCAATGAAAGCCTGCTATGAGTACAGATTTTACCCCACACACCAACAGCGACTGAGCTGAGCTGCGGTTGTTTGGCTGCGTGAGGGTTTTTTGGAATGATGCGCTGGCGTTCTTTCTGTAAGTTTTCCGAACGAGTGCCATGGTATAACAAACTGTCTGCTATGCTTACTCTACGTCAAAGAAAACAGAAGCTAGGTAATGGTTAAAAGATGTTTCCTCAGTTCCGTTACAGCAATCGCTAAGGCATTTAGACATACCATATCGAAATTTTTTCAACTCTCGCACTGGCTAACATAAAGGGAAGAAGTTGGCTCAGCAAAAATTTAATAAAAAGACTAATAATCAATCTCCGGAGTTTACTTGCAGCCGTTTCTTCGCTATCAGCAGCGTATGTTTATTTTACTAAAAGAGGCAACCTCAAGCCTATTTTGTCGAGGGAATTACCCTCGGAACTTAGCTCGGTAACTGTCATTCAAAACTGTGGTAATATGTATTTTTTTGTGTAATTTTTGAAACAAAAACTGATACAATTCAATTTATTAATTCATCTGGGTTTTTCAAAGTATACCCTTATGAATTACTCAGCAATATGATACGTCATCTCTCGAATAAATGCTATATCTTTGACCTCCGAACTTAATGATAATTCTACCCACTTTTTCCAGTGTGCGGGCGTCGGCTTGGTGTGTGTAATTACAGGTTTTAACCTGTAGAATAAAGATGTTTATCAAAATGAATTCAGCAGGATGACAACCAAAGATATACCCTAGCCATGTCATCACCCAACATCTATAGCCATTCTCAGGAACAGGAGGTACTCAGGAATTAATTACTACTTGTCAAACCTAAAACGTAAAATGTAAACCTGTACCTCGTGTAGATGATAAAAATTATACTCTACAATATGTATTCATGACTCCCGCGAGGCTAAGGGTAGTAGAAGTAAAAAAAATATTATGTTGAGAAACCTGAATTTACAAACCAGACTGATCAGTGCATTTCTGATGATGGGACTTTTAGTATTTTTAGTTGCCTGGGTAGGATGGACTTCAACATCTACTCTCAGTCAACACATAGAGACTATCGGTAAAAATAACTTACCGAGTATTGAAGCTTTATTAAAAATTAACGAGGGACAAACCCAAATTGAGTCATCAGAGAGAGCGCTAATTAATCCGGCACTCAGTCCAGTCGAAAGGCAAGATGCCTTAAACAGAATGGACAAGGCTTGGCAGCAAATTAAAGATGGGTTTAAAGCATACGAAGCCACTCCACGTACCGCAGAGGAAGATGCACTATATAAACAAATGCTTAAGTATTGGGAGGAGTGGAAGCAGGAAGATCAAGAACTCCTGCGAATTAATCAAGAATTTGAAAAAGTGGGAATTTTGAATCCTTTGGCTTTGCAGATAGAACTAATTAAGCAGGGTAAAAGTAATTCGCCAGAGATGGCAAGAGCAAGGACAGCTAGTAACCTCTTAAATAAACTGAGCCAGCAAGCTAAGCTAATTCGCGTTAAATTTATCACATCGGAAAAATCAACCTTAGCAGTTGCTGATTATAACCGAAAACAAGCAGACAACGCTTATAAAAGCGCGCAAAATGATATTAGTAAGACTCAAGGATCTGTCTTACTGGGGATGACAGTTGGACCGCTAACAGCGATTATTTTAGGAATAGCTTTAAGTATAGCGATCGCCAAACCTTTAGATAAAGCGCTGAAAGGTATTATTAATATGATTGTCAGTTCTTCTACCGAGATCGCTGCTACAATTGAGCAACAGGAACGTCTTGCTGTACAACAAGCTGCTTCTGTTAATCAAACAACTACCACAATGGATGAATTGGGCGCATCATCGAGGCAATCAGCTATGCAAGCCGAATCAGCCCTTGAAAATGCCAGTAATGTCTTAAATATGGCAGCAGAAGGCAGTAAAGTGGTGCATAAAACCCAGGAGGGAATGTTGAGTTTGACGGAAAAAGTCGGAGCGATCGCCGATCAAGTTTTACATTTGAGCCAGCAAACCAATCAGATTGCTAATATTACCAATTTAGTCAGCGATTTGGCTAATCAAACTAATATGCTGGCAATTAACGCTACAGTGGAAGCAGTACGCAGCGGAGAACAAGGAAAGAGTTTTGGGGTGGTGGCGACGGAAATTCGCAGACTGGCAGATCAAAGCAAAAAATCCTCGGATCAGATTAATGATTTGATAAACGGTATTAAAAATTCCATTAATAAAACAGTGATCGTAACAGATGAGGGCAAGAAAACTTTAGATAATAGCCTAAAATTGACTGAATGTACGGCGGATAATTTTAACAATGTTGCTAATGCTATTAACAGTGTTGTTATGAGCAGTCAGCAAATTTATCTGAATAGTAAACAGCAGGCGATCGCTATTGAGCAAGTGGTAGATGCGATGAATGTTCTGAATAAAGGAGCAACGGAAACAGCCAGCGGTATTACCCAAAGTCGAATTGGCACTCAAACACTTAACAAAGCTGCTTTAAATCTCACATCCTTAGTTTAATTGAGAAAAGTAATATCCTAAACTGGGGATTAAGGAGATGGAGATAAAATTTGTCCCATTCCTCATTTCCCATTTGCAATTCCAAATTTTGCCCAAGGATTGAAGGTGAGATCTCCCCGTTTAGGCAAGGGCTGGGGAGATGTGAATTAAGTTTCCTCAAAGGGCTATGTAGATGTGTATAGCAATTCTCAAGTGAATGAGGTACAGATTTAGATTTTAGATAAAAGAATTGAAGAAGTGGGGAATTGGTAATTAACTGACAAGTACCTCACGAAAGTTGAGAACCGCTATCTCAACGATCGTGGCCCAGATCAACCTAATATATTATACGTTGTTAGTCGCTTTGTTTCCAAAGATGCTTGGTGATGCGTCGCCCACATATCACTGATCTGATTAAAATTAAGTATTGTTCATGGGTGCGATTCCTCGCCGCCCCAAAACTCATATCCTGACTCGCCCTGCGGATGAGTGAGGATATGAGTTTTGATTAAGCTAACTATTGCAGCTAGTACAAAGAGTTTGTCAGTGTGGCAAACCCTTGTAGTCAGAGTCGATCGCCCAGTTGTATGCTAGATAGCACTTGACAGTTAAATTAAAAGGTTATTATGTATAGCACAACAAGTTCAGTTCGATCGACATGACTATCTACATTGGAAATCTGTCTTACCGCGCCACCGAAGAAGACCTGAAAGCAGTATTTGCAGAATACGGCACAGTCAAGCGAGTTGTCTTGCCTACCGACAGGGAAACCGGTCGGATGCGCGGTTTTGCATTTGTTGACATGATGGAGGATGTCCAAGAAGACGCTGCAATTGCCGAATTAGACGGTGCAGAGTGGATGGGACGCCCCTTGCGAGTGAACAAAGCTAAACCGAAAGAAGAGGGAAATCGAGGCGCAGGTATCAAGAGAAACGACGGATATTAGTCTGCGATGCGGCGGTTGACATCCTCTCGAAACCCACCTGATGCACCAGTATGCCACTAGCGCCGAATTGCAAGCAGCAGTTGATTTTGGGGATGAAATGTCAAATCCGCTGCACAAAAACATCGATTCTTTGTAGGCTGCACTTGATTTATAACTTTTTGAGAAAGACAGAATTTATGCACGCTAGTCTAGAAACCCGATTTCTTCCCGGATACCTCCCTGCTAAAACCAAGATTTATCAGGAGAAACCGGGTTGATTAGCGTTAATCTTAGAAAGAGTAAACTCGCCCTTTTTCATCAATATAAACTGAGCGGTCTTGCGTAGTGCGGGGATCTGATCTGGTGATGCGAATCGTCACAATGTTTGTCTGCGAGTCAACGTTATAGTCGTATTTCAAAGTTGCGGTTCCTCCTGTGGCATTAATCGGAATATTGGCAATGTCGCCGGTGCGATTGCTGATCCGAACAATGATGTTTTTGCTGGTTCCGACGGGCAAGGATGACAAGCTGGCACCTGATTGACCGTATTCTAGGTTTAATCCCGTTTCATTTAACAGTCTGAGGGTAATGTTGCGAGTATTGTCCACCTGCGCTTGAGGTTGCCAGAAGCCGGGTTTTTTGCCACCGTCAGTTGCAGGTTGAGATAATGCTGGATGAGGATGCAGAAAGGCTAGGGTGGCAAGTATTGCTGCGGTTGCAATAATTTTTGATTTCACGGTTTGTACCTCCGGGTCAAGAATTGGTTATATTTCTATCCTAGCTTTAAAATCGGATGTTAGTGGAAGGAAGAAGGAAGAAGGAAGAAGGAAGAAGGAAGAAGGAAGAAGGAAGAAGGAAGAAGGAAGAAGGAAGAAGGAAGAAGCAATAAAAACAAGGGTTTCACCAATTACAAAGATCCTCACTGTCTGCACGGGTGATATATAGCAATCCGATCTGAGTCTCACAACACAACGCCCTCTTGTATTCCTAGACTTCTTGTATAGCAATACTTTCAGATTTTACATATCTAGAAAATCACTTAGGATTGCTATATCTAATTAGAAACCGGGTTTCTGTAGTTGTTAATAGTCCTGGACGCACGGGTTGTCTAGAAACCGGGTTTCTGAGCGGGTGGCTGCTTGCCAAAGCTATGATTTAGAGTAGAAACGGGATTTCTGAGGTCAAGTGCCTCCGGGAGTAGTTAATTGTTAATGATCGATCGAGCGGCTTCTAGCAGCAGGCGCTGTTCGGCGCGGACGATCGCCCTACAAGTTTGTTCTACAGCATCGACATTGACCGAAATAGACGAAATCCCCCACCGCACGAAGGATTCAACTGTGTCGGGATACAATGCTGGAGCGTCGCCGCAGATAGAGCAAGGAATGCCGGCGGCCCGGGCCTGACGGATTAATTGTTCGATCGCCCTCATCACTGCTCGATCGCGCCCGTTGAAAGCACTTGCTACCTGGTCGGAGTGGCGGTGAATGCCTAACAGCAATTGGGTTAAATCGTTGGTGCCGATGGAAATTCCTTGAACTCCTGCTTTTACGTAATCTGGCAATAAAAATAACACCGAAGGAACTTCCGCCATAATCCACAGTTGAAAGTCGGCTGAGCGGTTTTTCCAAACTGTTTCTAAGCGCTGGCGGCAGTAGATAAACTCGTCAACTGAGCGCACGAAAGGCAAAATTAAATTAACATTTGTATAGCCTGACTCGCAGACTTTTTGAAGTACGCATAGTTCCCAATCAAATAACTCGGGTTCAAAGGTATTACTGAAACTGCCGTGGGCGCCTGACTCGCGCAAATCGAGAGAACGATAAAATATCGGCCGCGGCGAAACTGCAGCAGCAAATAAACTCAGGCAATCCGCCATGCGATCGACAAATTCCGATTGGCGGCCGTTTTGCAACCAAATTTTGGGGTTTTGACAGTCCAAAGCTTCCAATGCCATTAATTCCGATCGCAGCAATCCGATGCCGTCTATTGGCAGATTTTTGAGGCGGTCGATCGAACTTGTTTGGCTGACATTCACTAGCACTTGAGTCGCCGTTGGTGGGCCCCAAACATATTCGGCAGACTCTGATTGTCGAGATTTAGGCCCGGAATTGGACGATCGATCAGAGGTAGAAGATTGGTGCTTGGCTATTGACATTTTGGCTGCTGTACTGTATATGTCGGCATTTTTTGCTGTGTCCCGAAGTCTGCCGCTGTCTCCTGTCTCGATCGCATCCTGTTGGGCGAGGGCAAAAACTTCTCCGCTATCGCCGTCTACCAACACGGAATCGCCCGAGGCGATCGCCCGAGTGGCCCCTGCCACTCCCACAACGGCGGGAATCCCCAATTCTCTAGCTAAAATGGCGCCGTGGCAGGTCATGCCTCCTTGTTCCGCCACCACCCCAGCAGCAACCTTCAGCCAAGGCAGCCAATTCGGCTCGATTGTCCGGGCTACCAAAATGCCTCCGGCTAAGAATTCCGCGTTTTCTGGGTGGGAATTAGTCATAACTTGGGCAATTGCTTCTGCTTTTCCTGATGCTGCTCCCACACCTCTAAGTATCGCAGGAGTTCGGGCTGGGGCGATCGAGTTTGGCTGCGGGAGGGCGATCGAATTTTCCTCTAGTGGCGCAACTTTTTCCCCTTTGACAAGACGAACTTGAGTGAAATAAAACTGCGGTTCGCCGCTGTTTGCTGTCTGGTTTAGCGTCCACTCCAAAATTAAATCCGAGTCAAATTCGGCGCTCACTTTTTTACTCAATTCTATGATTTCTTGCAGTTGCGATTCCTCTAAAACGTATTCTGTTTGTGCTTCCTCTCCCAGCGCTAAAACTTGCACGCAACAATCAGCAAAATCAGGAATTATAAATGCACAATCGGGAATTGGGAAAGCAGAAAACTTGCCGATATGCAGTTTTTTTTTCGGTTCTCCATCGCCGACTTTGAGATTGTAGGCTAATGTTTTGTAACCGATCCGCTGGAATTTAACGGCGCTTGTTTCTGGCTGCACTTGATAGTAATCGGGGATGGTTTCTCCCCTAGCGAGGGACAATCCCAAACCGCTGGTGGCTTGGATTTCCCACTGTGTACCCGCCTTTGTTTTTACCTCGCCCGCAGCGATCGCTTCTTGAAGTGGCTGCACCAAAACTGCGGGATTGATTTGCTGTACCCGCAGGCCGCACCGCTGCCAGTAAAATAGACTTCGGGCTCTGAACATTTCTGCCCAAGCTCGTTTGAGTCCTGCCCCAATGGCTTCGGGTTCTGCCCGTACTGCCTGAGATTCCAGAATGCCGACTGTTTTCGGGTTCCAGGAAGTCAGGGAAGGGCGAAAAATTAAGGCTGTGGAGTTTAAGTTTGAGTTTGAGTTGAGTTGAGAAACCGCAGACTCTAGGGTGGAGAGCAGTGAATCTGGCAGTTGGCCGGCGAGGATTTGGTGGCGGATGCTGCGGGCGATCGATTGCAGTTGTCTGGGTTCATCGACATTCAAGTGCAGGGAAGAGTGTGGCCAGTCAGCAAACAGCGGTTCTAGCCAGTCGATCGACTCTAAAAACTGCCAGAATGTGGTAGCCGGCACGACAAAACCCGGTACAACAGGATGATTTTTCTGGAGCAAACAGCTCAAGTAAAATGCTTTTTCTCCCACTGCATCTCGGTCTGAAGGTTGAATTTTGTCTAACCAGTAGAGGTTTTTCACGCTACGAGCCTGTCCGTGGAAACAAATTGAATTTGATAGTTTTTCCCATTAATCACTTACCACAATTTTAGGATGAAAAAGCGACAATGGACGGGATTAGTCAAATCTTTTCTCAATCTATTTCTTAAGTCTAACTGTCCTCTTTGTCAGCGACCGGCCGCCGGAGAGTTTTGTCCGTACTGTCACAAGCAACTTCAGCGATGTCACTTAAGCGATCCTGGTCGATTTTGGCATTCAGAGCAGCGTGTTTTTGTGTGGGGTGAGTATGGCGGGGCTCTCAAACGGGCGATCGCAGCTTTGAAATATGACGGCAATCCGCAATTAGCCAAACCTCTAGGCGGCTGGCTGGCAGAATCTTGGCTGAGTTTTCCAGAATTAGCTATAGACAATCTAACAGTTGTACCGATTCCCATGCACAAAGAAAAGGTCAAGGAGCGCGGTTTTAACCAAGCAGAACTTTTGGCTGAAAGTTTTTGCGAGCTGACTGGTTTGCCTTTGCAGCGGCACGGTTTGGAGCGGGTGAAAAATACTCAGGCTTTATTCGCTCTGACGCCACAGCAGCGGCAAGCGGAAATGAAAAATGCTTTAAGTTTGGGGAAAGATTTTCGCCGTCGGCTCCCGCGCGATCGAGTGCTGTTAGTTGATGATATTTACACTAGCGGTACTACGGTTAAGTCGGCAATTCAAATATTGAAACTGTCGGGAATTTCGGTTTATGGAACTGTGGCACTTGCAACTCCGAATAAGAGCGATCGCTAGGCTATTTGGTCTTTAAGTTTAAAAAGGTTTGTAGTGAGGACATGATATTAATCAGGATTGGCTAATAAGATTTTTTTGGGAAAACGAACCGCGAAGACGCGAAGTCCGCGAAGGAAGAGAAAGAAGAGAGAGAGTTTAGGCCGAAAGTGGGAATTGGTTGCGGATGTTCCATCGGCTGCCGTCGTGAAGCAGCAAGGTTAATGCCGAAGCGGTAAACTCAAAGTGGAGCGATCGCCCGGAGAATTCCAACCAAGCCGTTTGAAAATTCTCCTTAGTTAAATCGCGAAAGGCTACTGTCATGTGCGGTACAAATGGGCGAGTCTGAGAAACTCGCTCGACTATTCCCAAAGTTGCCTCGATATAACTCATCAAATCTTTGTGAATCTCCAGCAATTCGGGTGATTTGACAACATCAGCGTAAATGACGCGGGGCGCGAAAGCCGCAAAACCGGATAGAGTAACGGGAATGGGCAGCCGATTTGCAGAAAACTGGTTCAAACTTTCCTCTAATTTTGGAACCTCCTCTGCTAACAAGTGAAAAGGAGGTTGCAGCGTGATGTGCGGCGGCGAATTCAAAGCACCGCGGCTGTTGTAGGCTGTCGCAAAATACTGTTGAATCTCAGTAATATGCTGTTCAATATCGGGAGGTGTCACTAGGGCAATAAAAAATCGCTGTTTTGACTGGTTCATGGGATAACATCGCAGTTAAGAAAGGATGGTGCAAAATGGAATATAGAGCATTTGCCCTAGATCCCATTGCTGATCACCTATGCCCAATCTAAAATATAAAATCTAAAATCCCAAATAAAAATGCCTTGGTTTGTCAAAATTGAGCAAGGAATTGTCGAAAAGCCTGTCTTTGACCAATACGTGCCAGCTCACAGAGCTTATGTCCGAGAGTTGATTTCTAAAGGACACCGAGCGAAAACTGGCTACTGGGCGCGGCGGGGCGGCGGTATGTTGCTGTTTGAGGCTGGTTCGATGGATGAGGCGAAGGCGATCGTCGCTGAAGACCCGCTGGTGAAGAACGGTTGCGTTATTTATGAAATTTATCACTGGTGTGTGGTTGAAGAATAAATAACTGTGTTATACTCATATATGAACTGGACCCACGCGATTCCAACGCCCAAATCTTGTCAGGACCGGAAGGTAGCAGCAACACGGGATGCTTGTAATAGGCGTGGTCTCCGGTTCACCCAGTTTTATGAGGTGTAGCTCCTATGCCTGGTTTCGGAGATATTTTACAAAAAGCAGTTTACCTTGGTGTCGGGCTAGCTTCCTACGCTGGTGAAAAAGCTGGCAGCAAGTTAACTGAATTACGCACTGAAGCCCAAAAGCTGGCAGACGAATTAGTCAAGCGTGGCGAGATGTCAACGGAAGAAGCTCGCCGCTTTGTTGATGATATGGTACAACAGGCTCAGCAGCAGCCTCCCGTAGAATCGGCCAGGGAGCAAAAACCGGCTGAACCTCGGCGGATTGAAATTATTTCTGAGGAAGAAGATGTTTCGGCAAAAGATGTTAAAGAGACAGGCGGCGTAGACAAGCTCCGCGAACAGGTGCAGAATTTACAAGAGGAATTGCGGCGGCTGAAGCGAGATTAAACTCAAAAAAGCTCGCTCAGGAAAGCATGAAGGGAACTCAGGATAATACTCTTGAGTTCCCTTTTTGAATATCTCCCCTGTCTGATGTGGACGGATATCAGGCAATAGGTAATAGAATTGAAAGTAGGTGCGATCGCTTCGCATGAGGCTGGCTGCACCTGTATGTAAAATATTTTGTAATAGCAAGCTGTCAAATTCATGGAAGATTGGTCTAAAGATTTTTTCGGAGTAATGGAAAATGCTGTTTCTGAAGTAGAGCATTTTTTCAGCGAAATGAGCGAAGAGTTTGTCGAAATGCTGGACGTTTTGGCAAAAATGTCGGAAGAGTTTACAGAACAAGTACAAAATAATCTGATTAACGACATTGACGGTTATTTCAATGAATTTGACGGTTTATTTAATGAATTTATCGAACCGATAATTGAAATTTGCCGCGACTTCGACCCGGAGTTTGATGAGATAGATTTGTCGATGGTGACTTATGTAGACCCTTCGCCGACGCAGCAGCCGGCTTGTCGCGGTTGTCGCAACTATCACGGTCAAGTTTACGGGGGAAATTTGTTGGTTTGTGCGATGCACCCTACCGGTGTGGAATCGGAGAGTTGTGCTGATTGGGAAACTGACAGCGATATAAATTTTTAAGACGGCAGTTGAGTTGTTGAGGGGTTAATGGCTTATGGTAACGTCAATTCAGTCTCCGTCAAAGATTTCTCTGGAAGAGTTTCTGCTATTGCCAGAGACTAAGCCTGCTAGCGAGTATGTTGACGGTCAACTTTATCAAAAAGCTATGCCGCAAGGAAAACACAGCACGTTACAATTCGAGTTTCCATCTGTTATTAATCGAGTTGGCAAACCGCAGAAGTTAGCTTATGCGTTTCCAGAATTGCGCTGCACTTTTGGGGGACGTTCTCTTGTGCCCGATATAGCAGTGTTTGAGTGGTCGCGCATTCCTTTCAATGCTAATGGAGAAATAGAAAATAGGTTTGAAATTGTGCCGGATTGGACAATAGAGATTTTATCGCCGGATCAAAATCCAACTCGGGTCATTAATAATATTTTGTTTTGCTTAAATCACAATGCTAAACTGGGTTGGTTGATTGACCCGGCAGAAAAATTAGTTCTTGTTTTTAAACCGCAGCAGCAACCAGAGGCGAAAGAGAATGAGGATATTTTACCTGTGCTCGATGTGCTGTCGGATTTGCAACTGTCGGCGGATGATTTGTTTGGGTTGTTAAGGTTGGATCGCCCGTGAGTTACAGTTGAGTATAGGGAATATTGCATCTAACGGCATTTAAAGGTGAATCGCTCAACGGCTAATAATTCGCAATTTGGATTTCCGAAAATGCCGCCATCGCTGCAATTGCGACAGTATCAGCGAGTGGCGGTTGCTAATTGGTTTGCGAATCAGGGACGCGGTACGCTGAAGATGGCGACGGGTAGCGGCAAGACGATTACTGCGCTGGCGATCGCCACTGAATTATACAATAAAATTAACCTGCAAGTCCTGCTCGTAATTTGCCCTTACTGCCACCTGGTGAATCAGTGGGCGCGCGAATCCGAGAAATTTGGTTTAAAACCTATTTTGGCTTTTGATAGCGCCCGCAGTTGGCAGAATAAGCTGGCTGGGGGTTTGTATGAAGTGCGATCTGGCGATCGGCTATTCCTCACAATCATCACTACTAACGCTACCTTAATGGGAGATAGTTTGCGATCGCAACTGCGCTATTTCCCAGAAAAAACCCTGATTATTGGAGACGAAGTTCACAACTTAGGCGCGCCCCGTTTAGGAGAAAGTTTGCCGCGCAATATTGGACTGCGACTCGCCCTTTCCGCCACCCCAGAAAGGCATTTCGACGAACAAGGAACTGAAGCTATTTTAGATTATTTCGGCCCAGTTTTGCAGCCGGAACTCACTTTAGCCGACGCCATCCGCCAAAAAGCATTAGTACATTATTTATACTATCCAATTTTAGTAGAATTGACAGAAGCCGAAACCCGCAAGTATTCCCGCTTAACTCAAAAGATTGGCTGGGCGCTTTGGGGCGATGAAAAAGTAGAAGAAAACGATGCTTTAACAACTTTATTAATGCAGCGAGCTCGGTTAATTGGGGCAGCGGCTAATAAATTAACAGCTTTGCGAGAATTAATGATTCACCGTCTCGACACAAGCCATACTTTATTTTACTGCGGCGACGGTGCGATCGAAGGAGGTGCGCGCCGAAATAACAACCGCCAACTAACAGAAACCGCGAAGTTATTGGGCTCAGAATTAGGCTACCGAGTTAACACTTATACTGCGGCAACTCCTTTAGGAGAAAGAGAACGATTGCGCCACCAATTTGAGATTGGAGAATTGCAAGGTTTGGTAGCGATTCGGTGTTTGGATGAAGGCGTGGATATTCCTGCAATTCGCAATGCTGTAATTTTAGCAAGCAGCAGCAATCCGCGCCAGTTTATTCAGCGCCGGGGACGGATTTTGCGGCCACATCCGGGGAAGGAAAGGGCAACTTTATTTGACATGATAGTTTTGCCTCCAGATTTGGGCAGAGAAACCTTAGAAGTTGAGCGCAATTTGCTGCGAAAAGAGTTGAGGCGGTTCTTGGAATTTGCCGATTTAGCCGACAATGCTGGGGAAGCTAGAGTGAAATTGTTGCAACTTCAGAGACGGTACGGTCTATTAGACATTTGACATTTATTAAGCTTCGGTTTATGTTTGACAATAGAGAATTATTTGATCGCAGTTTGAGTTGCTAGTTTTAATAATTGAAAAAAAATGACTGAAAATCTGCATGAAAATCTGATTATGGCATTTAGATATGAAGATAGTGCGATCGCAGCCTTACCGACAAGCATTTTAGCAGAAAAGCGTTCTTCTTATCAAACTCATCAGGAATTCAGCGACGTACAGCAACCTATTACTAGCGCGCCGCCCGAAGTGCGACAAATTATCGAGCGGGTATTGGAACTTGAAAAAGATAAGTTGTACATGAGAGCTCCCCGCCACATTAACGATGACATTTTAAAAATCATTAAGGAAGCAATTGTATGAAGTTAATCTCAATTACTCTCTGCAATTTTCGTCAATTTTACGGCAAAAGTCCTGAAATTAAACTAGCTTGGGGTCGGCAAAATATTACAGTAATTCACGGTAATAACGGCGCTGGAAAAACGGCATTAATGAATGCTTTTACGTGGGTACTTTACGGACAATTTAGCGCGGCTTTTGCGGCGGAAGAACAATTAGTAAACAAGCGCGCTCTGGCTGAGGCGGAAATGGGAAAAGCCGTAGGTTGTTGGGCAGAAATTGTGTTTGAACACGACAGCACGCGCTACCAAGCAAGACGAATTCGTCGTGCTTATAAAAGTGAAAACACTGTAGAACATGGCAAGGATGAATTGTTTCTGACTGTGGCAAAAGATAACGGTCTGTGGCTGAAGCCGGAGCAGCATCCCGATGATATTATCGGGCGGATTTTGCCGGAAAGTTTACATAAATATTTCTTTTTTGATGGGGAGCGAATCGAGCAAATTGTCCGCTATGACAAGAAGGCCGAAATTGCGGAAGCTACTAAGGAGTTGCTGGGGGTGGAAGTGTTGAATCGATCGCTCCGGCATTTAGGAGAAGCCAAAAAATCTCTAGAGACAGATTTAAATATAATTGGGAATGCTGAAACGAAGAAACTTTTAAAAGACAAGCAAAAAATTGAGCAAGAAGCTGAGCAACTTTCGAGCAGACAAGTAGAAATCGAGCGGGAATTGGTGAACCAAGGGGAGTTAAAAAAAGCAGTTAATGGTAACTTGTTGGAACTTAGCGGTGCTGCGGATTTACAAAAGTTGCGAGATGAATTGGAAATCCAGAAAAGTTTATTTAAGCAACAAATTTTACAGGCTACAGATGCTTTAAAACGAGCAATCTCTGTGCGCGGTTACGCGGTATTTCTGTCGGATGCGGCGGCTGAATTTGAAGTGATTGTCGGGGGTTTGCGGGAAAAAGGCGAGTTGCTTTCGGGGATTCAGCGGCCGTTTTTGGAAGAGTTATTAGCGCAGCAGCGGTGTATCTGCGGTGCGGAATTAGTGGAGGGTTCTGAATCTCACCAACAGGTTAGCGGTTGGATGGATAAGGCGGGTGTTGGCGATGTGGAAGAAACAACTATTCGGATTAGCGATCGGGTAAATGAAATTGATAAACAAGTGGCTGATTTTTGGGAGGAAATTGACCGACAGCAAGGCAATATCAGCCGCGACAGAACCGAACTTTCTCGCGTGGAAACGCAGTTAGACGATATTCACAACAAGCTGCGAAATTTTCCTGACGGCGATGTCAGCCGCTTGCAAAAGCGCTTGGATGAAATTGAGGCCAAAATTGGCGATTTGCACCGGGAAACAGGCTCTAACCAGCAGCAGATTGAGAGTTTGAATGTGCAGGTGTCGGCTTTGGACAAGCAAATCGATAAGCAGCAACTGAATGAGCAAAGGCAAGTATTAGCCCAGCGCCGGATTGCTGCGACTCAGGATGCGATCGATCGCCTAACTGAAGTGCGATCGCGCTTAGAAAAACAGTTTTGTTCTCAGCTAGAAAAGCGAGTGCAAGATATTTTTAGTCAAATTTCTTTTACTCCTTATATCCCCAAGTTGAGCGATAAATACGAACTGACGCTAGTAGAAAATACGTCGGGTAAAGAATCTTTGGTGGCAGCTTCTACAGGAGAAAATCAAATTCTCAGTTTATCGTTTATCGGCGGAATTATTGACGGTGTGCGGGAGTGGAGTCAAAAGAATACTTTGATGGGCCCGGATAGCAGTACGTTTCCAATTGTGATGGATTCTCCCTTTGGTAGTTTGGACGAGATTTATCGCAAGCAAATTGCAAATAAGCTGCCGAAGTTGGCGAATCAATTGGTAGTTTTGGTAACAAAAACTCAGTGGCGCGGAGAAGTTGCTCAAGAAATGGAAAGTTGCACCGGTAGGGAATACGTGCTGGTGTACAATTCTCCGAAAGCTGATTGTGAAGAAGATGCGATCGAACTCGGCGGGACGCGCTATCCTTTAGTTAGGCGCAGTCCCAATGAATTTGAATATACGGAAATTGTAGAGGTGGATTATGGCTTCTAATTCGGCAATTACGCAGGTTTTGGAAACGGATATTTGGGTGAAGGCGACGTGGGAAGAGTTTCTAGCCTTCGTTGACGATTCAGCTTGGGAAAAGGGCAAGTTTTATTATTATCAAAAACACATGAGGGTAGAAATGTCACCAGTAGGGCCATTGCACGGGCGTCAAAATTCAATTATGGCCTGTGTAGTTATTCTGTTTGCAACATTGAGAAATATCCGAGTAGTTCAGTTTACTAACACCAGTTTTCGCAAAGCAGGTATCGGCGAGTTTCAACCTGATTTAGCTTACTACATCGGTTCAGATTTAAGAGTGCCTCCTGATGATAGCAATTCTGCTGTTGATTTAAATCAATACGACCCGCCTAATTTGATAGTGGAAATTGGGGCGTCTTCTTTTAATGATGATTTAGGCGGCAAGCGGTTGCTTTACGAAGACGCAGGAATTAGTGAATATTGGGTTGAACGTGCAAACACGCGGGAGGTTTTTGCGTTTGCGATTAATGGCGGAGGTAGCGGGAGAATTCAAGAGTCGCGGGTTTTACCGGCGCTGGAAATCCGGTTAGTTGAGGAAGCTTTGAATCGGAGTCAAACGCAAGATGATGGGGAAATTAATCGCTGGTTGATTCAAACTTTTAGTCAAGGTTGAAAGGAGTTTGACGTGGAAAAAGAGTATCATAAGTTGGTGCGCGATCGCATTCCTGAAATTATTCGCCAAAGTGGGAATGAATGCGAGGTTGTAATTTTGTCTGATTCAGAATACCGTCAAGCTTTGCGGCAGAAATTGATTGAAGAAGCGGGGGAAGCGGCAGAGGCCCACGAGGAAGATTTGGTGGCGGAATTGGCGGATTTGTATGAGGTAATAGATGCGGTGATGGCGAGTTTTGGCATTTCGGGCGATCGACTTTTGGCCGAAAAAATGAAGCGGCGGGAAGCCAGAGGAGGTTTTGCCCAAAAAATTATGTTATTGCGGACATACTGAAAATTATCTGCGTTAATCTGTGTTTATCTGCCTCAAATCTGCGGTTACTCTATCAAATGACTCACTTAAAAATTACATATTAATCCCCATGGCTGCTAACAAAATTAGAATTGCTAAAGATAAAGCCGATTTAGTCAAATCCTTAACTTTATCGGATAACAACTCCGGGCCTTTTCAGACTTACGCCGATGTCATCGCTTTCGCCGCATCCTTGGGAAAGCAGCGGAAAAAACGATCGCCTTTGGGGGAAATTTCTAAACGAGAACCCGGTGCGATAGATGTTGATATTTTTGTATCCAGGGGTTACGATATGGCGATTAAATTAATTGCGATCGCCGAAACCAAAAATCCTCAAATTCTCTCTCATCTCGACGAAAAATTGGAAGCAGAACGCTTGCAAATTTTTGAAGAATATGCTAATGGTGGACTGGAAATTTTACGCGAAGAGTTGCGGGGGGCGGCGGATTATACCGATCGCCTTTTGTTGGTTTTGATTTCTGAAAGAGACAACCAACATCGGTCAAATGAAGAATTCGATTTAAGCAAGTTTTTATTTTAATAGGTTCCCAATGAAGCACATCCCAAAAGATATAATCAAGAGATGCTTAAAGCAAGCTGCAAAATTTCTTGCTTACAGTTACTCAGCATTTATTATCTGCTATTTCCTTCTCAAACTAATCTTTTGGGATCGGCTGTGGATTATTGCCTTAATTAGCACTTTTAGCCCCTTAATTTTATTCCCAATTTTCTTGCTTCCGATCATCGGAGTGTCAATTATCAAAAAAAGATGGTTCACTATTATTTCTGCGATCGCCTGCATTATCCTAATAAGTTGGCTGCACATGAAATACTTTAGCCCCAAAGCAATAAACATCACAAATTCGCAGCACAGCATCAAAGTTTTATCTCATAACCTCAGTTGGTATAAAACTCAGTCACCTACTTTACTCAAACTGATTAACCAGCAAAAACCAGATATTATCTTTTTACAAGAAATCGTTAGGAAACATACCGAAAGAGCTTTCACCTGGTTAAAAGCAGACTACCCCTATCAAATTGGCACTCCCCCTGTAGGAATTCTCAGTAAATATCCGATTGTATCCAGCGAAATACTGCACTTAGCCGGCCATCCAGAAACGCAGCAGCGGGCAATTATTAAATTTAACGAACAAGAAGTAGTGATTTATAATATGCAAGCTACCGGGCCGTGGTTGAAGATATCTAAAAAATTAGGTTTTATCAAAATTCCAGTTTACAAATATGACAAACGATCGCCTGAAATTCAAGACTTAGTGCAGCGAGTTGAGCGAGAAACCCTGCCAGTAATTGTCGCGGGCGATTTTAACATGACAGACGAAACTCAAGACTATGACATGGTGCAGAAAGTCATGCAAGATTCTTTCCGAAAATCGGGATTTGGGTTTGGTTTTACCTGGCCTCAGGGTTGGGAACTTAAATTCTTGGTAAAAAGGTCGAATTGGAGATTAAATTATCCGGTTTTCCGGATTGATTATATTTGGTATTCAAAGCATTGGGGTGCTAAATCGAGTTCGGTTTTGGAGGCAACTGAGTCCGATCATTTGCCTGTAGGAGCCGAACTTATTTTGTTAAAGGAAGCTAGATTGTGAGAAGTTTTTTAGTCAATACCAGTCTGCGATTGCGAGGTCCGAAACTCTAGAAAATTCGTTGACATTGTGGGTGACGAGAGTCGCTTGGAGGGCTAAGGCTGTCCCTGCAATCAAAACATCGATCGGGCCGATGGGAGTACCTTGTTGCTCCAACTGGGCGCGAATTGTAGCAGCCGCAAGAGCAGCATCGCGATCGAAAGGAATAACGTTAACTCTGCTCAAAAATTCCTGAAGTTGTTGGGTGCGTTTTGCCGGCGAATTGGATTTAGCAATGCCGACTTGCAACTCAAAAAGGACGATCGTAGAAACGACTATTTCCTGGGGAGAAACATTAGCAATGTTCTGAGCAACTTGTCCTTGACCTTTGAAATAGTAGATCAAAGTGTTGGTATCCAAAACGTACATTTACAGACTCTCCCGCAGGATGTCTTGTCCGGATTCAGCACGAATATCTTCTAGGGATGGAAAATCTTTTGCCCAAGTTCCAGCAAGGGAAAAAACAAGTTCAGTCCAAGGAATCGCAGAGTCTACGGTTTCTGTTGGTTGGTTTGCGCTTAGGTGCTTGGCACAAACGAATTCAGCGAAAGTGAGAATTTCGCTGGCTTGGTCTTTGGGAAGGGTTTTGACGATTGCGTAAATCTGTTCAGCGATGGTCATAATCTGGTTCTAGGTAAGGTGCAGATTCAATTATACAAAACCCATTTGCTTCATGCTTTATCAGTCTTCCTCACTGTGGACTTTGCCAAATAAAAACTTAGCTAAGCACTGGCGGCAATCCTACCTCTTGCGGCTGCACAAACCTGCCATTAAAACTAACAGCTTTATCCTCAAAAGTCCTCGCTTCCGCTACCGCTTGCCGCAAATGAGCTCGCTCCATATCGTCCTGAATTCCTCCCACCAAATATACAATTAACTTCGTCGCTAAATCCTTTCCAGAAACTAGCATACGCTTTTTGTTTGGATCGTACAAAATCCCGTACCACGCAGACTCAGGATTGTCCATGTGGCTAAATCCTTCATCCACATCGTACCTGCGGAGTTTGTCGAAAATAGATTTCAGGGAAAGTTTCTTCCTAAATACTAGAATTCCCAAAGCATTAGCTAAAGCAACTTGACCGACTGGACGGAACAAAATATTTCCCTCGCCCCCTGGCTTTTCAAAACTAAATCGGCGCAATTCGGCCGTTTCTTCGCCGCTTTCAATTCTTTGATAGCTGGGTAAAGTTGCTAAATGATCGAACAATTTCTTAAACTCTTCTATTCCCTCTTTTAGTTCCTCATCTTCCGGGCGCATGGGAATTAAACCTTTTCGTTCCGGCTTCCAATGAGGGAATTTGTATTCTAAATACCGTTCGGACATATCTTGCAGCGCTTGCAATGTGGTTAAGACAGTTGATTTTGCTGCAACTGTGGCGCTGTCCCAGTTGACGCGGGGGTTTCTGTCATCTTGCTCTTTTAATAAGGGATGGGTGACGGCAATTTTTCGGGCTGCGATCGCAAATCCGTTGTCCTCGTTCAATAATGCTAGCTGACCCTGACTCAGCGTTACCGCCATTAGGTTAACGTGCACAAAGATCGATCGCACGCGCCGTTGTGCTTGCTGTCGCGTTTCCCCTGCTACCGCCGCCGGGATAAACTCAATCCCGATTTTTTCGTGAGCTAATTTATACACTGTTTCGGGGTCGATTTGATACTCTTCTGCTAAATCTTCCAGAGTAATTGCAGCGCCGACTGGTTTTTTATTTTTGTTGTATCTTTGCAGGATTCCGGTTTTAATTAAACTCATTAAACCTTGAACTCCCATCAGCCGATGCTGGCCGTCTAAGGCAAAAATTGAGACTTTTTGAGAGACATTCAAAAGCCCTAAGTTCTCGTTTTTATCAAAGGATGTAAATTCAGTCGCCGATTTGGTTGCTACGCCATTTTTATCCCATTCCTCGGCTAGAGGATTATCTACCCACGGGGGACTGACGACTACTAAAACTGCGGGGAATTTGTGCGATTTTCGGGCTGCTAAGTATTGAGTGAGGGCGGCTTGGCGCGACCAATCTAAGGGACGCTGGATAATTTCGTCAATGGTTTCGTCGTCGCGGACGATGTTGTTCGTTTGGAGGTCGAATTTTTGGCGGAAAAGCGGCATTTGCGAGGCGAAACGGACGCGAGAGTCTAACCATTCTAGGGTGACTGAACCGATGTATGCTTCGCTGTTTCCCATCTGGGTTTTTTGTACGAAAATGCGATCGTCCTTTCCTAAATAATTATCTAATAAAAGTGCGATTTCCTGTCTGTCGCTATTTTCTTTTTCTAAAATTTTGCTAGCGAGGTCATCCGCTGGGCTGGTAGTCATCGGCGGTTTTTATATAATTAGGGTATTTTTTCAAAAAATATCATATATTAAAGTTTGTGTCAACACTTGTTTTTAAAAAAACATTGTGAAATACTTAATTTATGCCCTAAGCGCCCACCCTTTTACCATAAAACTTGCAAAAAATCAATAGCTATTAATGCTTAATTCCCATGCCCCATGCCCCATGCCCCATTCTAAAATATGTCTACTCCTTCCTTTGAATACATTTTGCCGGTCATCCGGGGAATTCAAGCGGGCCGCGAATATTACGTGTCGATGTGTCCGGTGCGTTTTTTGCCGAAATTGTTTCCCTTTGAATCTGAAGATTTGCCACCGTCTATGCGGGCGAAACGCGCGCTTAACAAAGCTAGGATTCCCGAAATAGCTGATTATTTTGTCAAGAATCCTACAAATTATACTTGTGGGGCTATTGCTGCTTCGATTGATGCGGATATTACTTTTGAAGCAGTTGGAAATGAGGCAGAAGAACGGAAAATCGGTCGCTTGCGAGTGCCGATGGATGCTAAGTTTACTATTAATGATGGACAGCATCGCCGGGCGGCTTTTGAGATGGCTTTGAGGGAAAATCCGCAGTTGGGATATGAGACGGTGGCGCTGATTTTGTTTCTCGATATTGGGTTGGAAAAATCGCAGCAGATGTTTGCTGATTTGAATAATTTTCAAGTTCCTTTGGAGGCGTCGCTAAGTCTACTTTACAACCACCGGGACGATCGCGCTTTTGTGGTAAAGTCGGTTGTTAAGCAGGTTGAGGTTTTCCGGTGTTTGACTGAGATGGAGAGGGGGAGTTTGAACGGGCGATCGCACAAATTGTTTACGCTGAGTGCGATCGATCGTGCGATCGTGGCTTTGCTGTCTAATATTCACCGCAGCGAACAGGCAAAACCCTCTGGTTCTGGCGCCAAAAAAGAACATAAAGAGGAAGAACTTGCTCAAAAAATACAACTGGCGGTTAGTTATTGGAATGCGGTTTGCAGTTTTATTCCAGATTGGCAATTAGTTCTGCACAAGCAAGTGGCGGCGGGGGAAATGCGCCGGGATTGCGTGCACTGTCACAGTGTTGTGCTTGAGAGTTTGGGGGAAGTTGGGGCGGCTTTGCGATCGGTTTTTCCTGAGAGTTGGGAGGAACGTTTGAACCTTTTGCAGCAGGTTGATTGGTCGATTTCTAATCCTGATTGGGAGGGTGGGATTTTGTTGAAAGGGGGGATTTCTAAGTCGAGGGCGAGTGTTAGTTGGATGACTGATTATTTGAAAAAGCGGTTGGGTTTGGAAACCGCAGATGCACGCAGACAGTGATATAATTATCTCCTGTTTAGGCTATAAAATTACTTTTTAGTCTGCTGACACTGCTTAAATTGTCTAGTTTCTGCGTTATGGTTGTGCCTTGCGGTGCTTAACTTTTTGTTGAAAAGAGTGTAAAATTTTAGATTAGATTCTATTTAATCATAGCGGGAGGAGGAAATGACTAAAGGAGAAGAGTCCGTAAATAAAAATTTAGCATACTATCGACAACGTTTTGCTGCTCTTAATGTAAGTAATACACGCCAACGTGGTAAAGCTAATCATAAGCCAATATTACTATTGTCAATCATCGATCTAATTGCTCAAGGAATAATTAGGGATAATCGAATTTATGTTTCCGACGACTTGATTAAAACTTTTAACAAATATTGGGATATCTTAGGTTCTGAATCTCACAATCGTGGTTTGTACTATCCATTTTGGCATTTGGAAGGCGATGGTTTCTGGCATAAAACATTAAAGTCGGGATTTAATGGTTCAAAGCCTAAGACCACTAATAAGCTAAGAGAAGCTGTAGAATACGGTAGTTGGGATAATGAATTATTCAATTTACTTCAAGATCAAAATTCGAGATCTGAATTAATAGATACACTGATTGCGACATGGTTTTCATTAAATAGGGAGGATATTGGAGATATTTTGCAAGTTAATCAAGACTTTGAAAAAGTTACTCATACAGAAACGGAACTATCAGACTCAGCAGGAATTCCTGACGGAGAACCGAAATTTTATTTAACAAAATCTGCTGTTAGAAATGCTTTTTTTAGGAAAGCAGTAGTACATACATATGATTACAAGTGTGCATTTTGTCGATTGAAAGTCATCAGGAATCTCACTCAAACTATTGTAGATGGCTCACATATTAAGCCGTTTTCAAAGTTTTATGATAATCAAATTAATAATGGAATATCATTGTGTAAAAATCATCATTGGGCTTTTGACCAGGGTTGGTTTGCTATAGATGATAATTACAGAATTATCGTCGCTAATGACTTAGAAGAGGAATCCCCCAATGCCAGATGTATGAAAGATTTTCATAGTGAAACTATTCTCCTGCCCACTTCCGACCAAGATTTACCAAGACTTGAATCGCTAGAATGGCATCGGCGGAATGTATTTAGAGCTTAATAAAGTAACTGAGGTTGAAGACATGACAGAAACAATGCTACCACTTTTTCCACCCCGTACCGTTAGGGACTTAGTGGAAGAAATAAAAAAATTAAGTCAAGAAATTAGAGATTTATATTGTTTAGATGATCTACCTTGGGTTTTAGGATATTCCGGTGGGAAAGACAGCACTGCGGTAGTGCAGCTTATCTGGTATGCAATAGCAGAATTACCACCTGAAAAAAGGACGAAAAAAATTTATGTAATTACCACAGATACACTGGTAGAGAACCCGATAGTTTCTACTTGGGTACGTCACTCATTAAAACAGATGAAGTCTGCGGCTATAAAGCAGCAGCTCCCAATAGAGCCTCATATGCTTTATCCAGATGTCAAAGATACTTTCTGGGTCAACTTGATGGGAAAAGGCTACCCAGCACCGAGACATGGATTTCGCTGGTGTACTGAACGCCTGAAAATCCTTCCTTCTAATCGGTTTGTTCGTGATATGGTGAGAATCAATGGAGAAGTAATTCTTATATTGGGTACTCGCAAAGCTGAAAGCATTAAACGCGCTGTTTCAATGGAGAAACATGAAATAGGTCGCATGAGTGACCGTCTAAATGATAAATCTAGTTCCATTAAATCTCTGCTTTATCAGAGTCCTAGTCTGCCTAATTCCCTAATTTATAGTCCGATAGAAGATTGGCGAACTGATGAAGTCTGGATTTATCTGAATCAGTGGCCTAATCCTTGGGAAAATAGCAATAAAGATTTATTTACCATGTATCGAGGCGCAACAGCAGACAATGAATGTCCTTTAGTTGTCGATACGTCTACACCTAGCTGCGGCAGTTCTCGCTTTGGCTGCTGGGTTTGCACAATGGTAAGCCAAGACAAATCTATGGAGGCCATGATTCAAAACGATGAGGAAAAAGAATGGATGCAACCTCTCCTCGATATTCGCAACGAATTAGACATAAAAGACGATCGCCCAAAAAGAGACTTCCGACGCATCTACGGTAGAGTAGAACTGTTTGAACGCAACATGGGCGACGACACAACCTCCGTCGAACCCATCCCAGGGCCCTACACCAAATTCTGGCGAGAACACTGGCTCAGACGAGTCTTGGAAGCACAAACCCAAATCCGCAAAACCGCACCCCTAGAAATGCGCGACATCACCTTAATTACCCCAGAAGAACTTAGCGAAATCCGCCGAATTTGGCTGGAAGAAAAGCATGAATTTGACGACTCTTTGCCCCGGATTTACGAAGAAGTTACGGGCGAACCTTTTGAAGATTCCCGTCCCGCCGCTGAAAGAAAACTCCTCGGTAGCGATGAATGGACTGCGATCGAAGAGATTTGCAGCGAGGACAAAATGCACCTCGAATTGATGGCAAAACTCCTGGATACAGAACGCCAATACTACACGAAGCCCCGCCGTACAGGCATTTACGGCGATTTGGACAAATGCTTTGAAACCAGTTCGCGATCGAAGGAAGAAGCGATTGGCAACGCCCACTATCAACGCAATTTAAAAAAAGCGGTGGAAGATATTAAAGCAAATCCGACGGAAAATATTCAGCAATTCAAAGATGCGATCGCCCAAACCAACAGTTCCGCCAAAAACGATACTGTTGATATTGCCAAACTTAAAGAAGAACTCGAAAGCAATAGCAATCAAAGCAGACAGTTGTCTTGGGCAGATATCAAATTTTCACCGCCCAATTCAGGAGAGGAAAAACCTAGCGATTAGCACGCGCTAGCCTGCGGTTAAACCCAAATTTGTTGACAGCCACCCCGCCGAGCGATCGGATACAATAGGCTGTCAACTAACCTCATTATTACCCAACCCTCATCGTTTAAATTACAAAATTTTTACGACCATGATTAATCCTAATATTCCCCATCAGGATATTACATACAGCATCATCGGCTGTGCCATGAGAGTACACCGGAGGACGCAAAAAGGTTTAAGAGAAAAACATTACCAAAGAGCCTTTGATGCAGAAATGATAGAAGCCAGTTTAACAACAGAAATGGAGTATCCCAGACAAATTTACGACGGTGAAGTTTGGATGGGAATCCTCTATCTAGACCGGGTGCATCTCACTTTGGCGAATATGTCGCAAAAGGGTTAAAATGGAAAAGCTAGTAAAATTGCCAAAAAATATGAGGTAAAGAAAATGACACCCTCAGACCAAGAACAGCTAAAAGCCTACTTAAAAGCGGCAGCATCCATTCTTTACAGAAATACAGATCCGACCGAGTTAGAAAGTTTTGACAGCATAGAAAAATCTCTCCGTCAGAAAATGCTAGAACAAGTGGGACCAGAACTAGGTAGCTTTTTTTTTCAGCAGTATCAGGGATTAAAACAGGAAAATCCAGAAAAATAAAATCAATAGTCGGT
>NZ_JAUBPU010000025.1:0-72721 GCF_036700885.1 Microcoleus sp. S13_B4 | reverse complement strand
AGACGGATTGCAATTTTTGTGCAGCGGCGGTGACTTTCTCTCCACACTGGGGGCAATTTTTGAGTTGGGCGATGATTGTTTGGTCGGGATGAGGATGTAGTTCTCTTCCCCCTCCTGCTCTTCCTAGGCTTCTTTGTCTTTTTATCCCCTCAATTTTCGATGGCCGAATGTTGGGCTTGAATCCTTTGGACGGTGGAGTGCTGGAATTTTTGCTAGTTTTTTTGGGAGATGGGCTTAGTTTTGGTTGGTCTGTGGTTGCTAACGCTGCGGTTAGTTTTTTGATTTTCTCCCATAGCTCTACTATCAAGGCTTCTTTTGCCTCGTTCGATAGCTGTTTTAGGTCGGGGAGTTTTTCCATTCCTTGATCTAATGTCTATCTTGTCTTCTTGTCAAGGGGGTTGAGCAATTACCCAAAATCAAGTTCGTCAGAGAGCAAACTGTCTGTGTGAATATTGCCATGCTTCCGAACAATGGCAGTATGTAGAGTTTACGATCGAGCACATCATTCCTCTCACTAAAAAAGGGAGTAACAATATTGACAATTTGGCACTAGCGTGCTTTCATTGCAACCGTCAAAAATCCGATAAAACTACAGCAATAGATACCCAGTCGAGTGTAGAAGTACCATTGTTTAATCCCAGACAAGATACCTGGAACGAACATTTTATTTGGTCGGCGGATGGATTATCAATAGTTGGTTTAACTACAATTGGACGAGCTACAGTTACAGCATTAGTCTTAAATCGAGAAAGAGTTATTAATATTCGTACTGCTGACAAAGCTATAGGGCGACATCCACCAGCAGGTGATTTGATTTAATCCGAAAGTTGATATGCTGCAACTGGTTGTTATTTCGCGCAGCAATCAAACAGCATCGCCAACTTCAGCGTATTCGCTGCGACCAAAAATTGCTTCAGCTTCACAATAATACTTGAACTCAAGTATATTGTGGAAAGGGTCTTCTAAGAAGAAAGTACGGTGTTCTGTAGGCAAACCGACAAATCGCCGTCTTGGTTCTTGATAGAAATTTAACTTGTTTTGCTGGGCTTTTTCTAGCAACCCTTCCCAGTCAGATTCGGAAGTAAAAATTAACCCAAAATGCCGGGGATAGATGCCTCGCTGAGGCGTCAAAGGTTCGCGGGTGACGTGGGCGACAATTTGATGGCCACACAGACCCATAATCGCAGAATTGGGCGATTCGCGACCTAGTTCGCAGCCGAGCCCGTCTACGTAGAACGCTTTGGTTTGGGCAATATCGGTCACGGGGAAGGCAAGATGAAATAAGACTTGGTTCATGGAGGTACTCAATGCAGAATTCAGAATTGTTCTTTAATTATTTATCTTGGTCTAATCCTTGGTTGGTGGCGATCGCCCTAAATACAGTTTTACTCGCGATCGCCACCATTGCCCCAAAAAAATTGCTCACTCCCGCTGGTCAATTTCACGGCTGGGTATTGGGTGTCCTCATCTGGGGCTGTTTGGGATGGCAAGGCTATGCTGTGGTGATGTTTTATTTTCTTGTCGGATCGGGAGTTACCCGCATCGGCAAAGCCCAAAAAGAAGCAGAAGGCATAGCCGAAAAGCGTTCAGGCGCCAGAGGCCCAGAAAATGTCTGGGGTTCGGCTTTAACCGCGACTCTTTGCGCTTTGGGAGTTTTGGCATTATCTATTTTAGGAGAGACAGGCAAGATGCCTGTGTCACAAGATGCTATTTCCCTGTTATTGCTGGGTTACGCGGCGAGTTTTTGCACCAAACTTTCCGATACCTGCGCTAGCGAAATCGGCAAAGCTTACGGAAAGCGGACTTTTTTGATTACCAGCTTGCAGCCTGTACCTAGAGGTACCGAAGGGGCCGTAAGTTTGGAAGGAACGATCGCGGGTATTGTCGGCTCAATTCTGATTGGGCTTGTGAGTTGGGCCGTCGGTTTAATTGACTTGACAGGAATTATTTTTTGTGTTGTTGCAGCTTTTATTGCCACGAACATTGAGAGCGTGATTGGGGCGACGGTGCAATCAAAGTTTGAGTGGCTCACGAACGAGGTAGTAAATTTTTTCAATACACTCATAGGAGCGATCGCAGCGATCGTTTTAGCAGCGACCTGGAGAGCTTTTTTAGCTTAGTTAATCCTGGACGCATTCGCAACCCAAGAAACCGGGTTTGTTACGAGAATTCAAGGCCTTAACGCAGTATTTTTCCAGAGAAACCCGGTTTCTGCCTCGCGAGCTATTAGCTATTAATCATTAGTCATTAGTCTCAAGCAATCAACTAATGACTAATGATTAATAGTTAATCAAACTAAGCGTCGTCTTGCGGCCCAAAAACCATTTGTACAATCATCGTCGGTTCGCCCCGCTTATGATAGCGATCGGCCCAATTGCGAATAATTTCATCTAATTCCTCAAGGGCTTGGTCGAGCCGTTCCGGCGGAATATCCAAAGTTTCCATAATTCGCATCACCTTCGGTTGTTTGTCCGCCCAATCCTTCATCAGCCGGAAATATCTAGCCGTATCCTCCACCATAGTAAATGTCCGCTCTTCCTGCTCTGCGGGAGAGTAAGTAGCGCGAGTGAGGGCATAAAACGGCATTCCCCAAGGAGAATCAATACGAGTAACTGTCCCAGAATAGATCAAGCGCCGCTTAATGTGTTCTGCTAGAGCTTCGCTCAAAGGCATTCGCCTTTCTGGAGACATATCTTCTTGCGATCGCCTGTGCAGAAACTCGATCAACTCCATAAACTGAAAAGAATTGATCAGTTGAGCATCAGGCGGATTCGGAGGAATCTTGCCTTCGAGATATTTTTTTTCATCTACAGTCAAATTGTTTCCCGGAATGCGAGGGCGTCCCGGCATCCAACCATACTGTTCCAGCCAGACATAAGGAAACTGAATCAAATACCTAGGTTCTTGGGAACCCAACATTTTCAGCAATTTTCCCTGAGTCAGAGCTTCCCGGACTTCCTCAACAATCACCTTCACCCGTTTAGGCTCAATGTGATGCAAGTGCCCGGTCATCCGCAGGTTGTTGTCCTGCTCCATATAAGTCATATAAATGGCACACTTAGCCGCCGTTGCGGCCGCGTCTAGAAACGCCCCGTGCCTGTGCCCACTGGTTCTCATGGCGCTAAACGCCAGATATAGCATGATCTGATCCATTGCACTAGGGCTGAGGCTTTTGACCAGATCCAAAGAGTCATTTTTCATCACTATCCCCGAAATAGCCAAATTAGGAGGCATTTTGTCATCCTCCATTAAATTATTGCGAGAGCGCCGAATCAAGCATAGCCGACTGTCGCCGGAAAGCTTGCCAGCTACCCTAATATTCAGGTTAGTTAATTTCCCTGAGGTAACAGGGGCAGGGGCTTAAAGGCTATCTACACCGCATAAGTGGTTCTTATTGGTGGCTAATTTAAGTAGATTGCTGCACCCTCTGCGCTGACAGTTTACCTATATATAAGTTAGTTATCGCAAGTTAATTATAGTGCAGCCGTTGAAAATTCAACCCTACCTGCAGCGGGGAGAACGTAAATAACTGTTGCGATCGCAGGAATTTGAGGCGGCCCCGAGCGCAACAGTTCTTAAATACTCCTGGACGGCGACACCAGGTTCGAGCGACGAAAATACGGGGTTGAGGCCCTGGGATATCGGTTGAAAAACCCGACCATCGGAGTCCTGCGGGTAATTCCTATTTCATTGAAACATTTCAATACAAAACCGCCACAGAGGAGAGTCTATCTTTAGGTAGATGGCAGCTCCAAGTTGATATGCACTCATAGTAAGACCAAAAAAATCTCGTCGTAATAACTGTCAACAAAAAGTGCAGTTGCCTGACGAACCCAAAAAATTAGAGTCCCAGAAAATTAGTTTGCTCGATCGACACGGGTGGCGTCGAAACCAGCCTCGAAATAAGTCAGTTGCGGAACTAGGTTTCTGGCAATGCGATTAAAATTGTTGTAGTGACTGAATGTCAGTGCGGGACTCCATAAAATCACGCCGCTGCTGACCTCTGCTGGGAGGGCGCTCTCCTCTTTGTTGAGTTTGCGCTGACAACATATATTGAGCGGTGGCAGTTTCTAGCTGTTCGACTGGGGATTCAACGGATAGAGCGGCGGTAGCACTCAAGCTAAGGCCCAACAGGCTCAATAAAGCAATTGCTGTGTAGTTTTTCATGGGTAGTATCCGTGTCAGTGTCTATTTAGAGATACCGACTTTTCCCTTGCTCATCAGGATTGATTTCCCAGAAATTGCCAGACTATTCAAAAAACATGATGCGAGAATTATTTAACTTTTCAAATTGTGTCACCCACAGTAAATTTTAGTGGTTTAACTTGACTGGGTGAAATGTATCTACAGCCTTGAACATACAAAACCGCCAAATATCGAAAGAGTAAATCTCTTGATAGATGGCGGTTGAAGCTTGAGATGATCATTTTTTACACAGAATAAGTATTCTAATGACTGTCAACAAGAAGTGCAGTTGCCAGACGAAGCTAACTTTCCTAGAATCCCAGAAAATCCGATCGACACTGGTGGCCGAAACCGACTCATTGGTGGAACTCCCTTTCGTCCCATGCCATTAAAATGCTGGTATGTGAGGGGTGTAAAGATGAGGCTGACTGAACTGTCTGCGTCCGCTGCCTCTTTCAGGAGAACGATCGCCTTTTTCTTGTTGAGTTGGCGCCAAGACAATATAATCAGCGGTGGCAATTGCCAGCAGTTCGACTAGGCATTCAAAAGCACTCTGGGCGCTGGCACTCAAGGTAATGCCCAACAGGCTTAGTAAAGCAATTGCAGTGTAGGTGTGCATGGGTAGTATCTGTGTCAGTGTCTATTACCTGATACAGACTTGCCCCGATCAATCAGGATAGATATCTGTGCAATTTTCGGATCTCTGCAAAAAACCTTACGTCTTCAATTCTACTGATCCCGCCAGCAGCCAAGCACCGGCAAAATTCAGCTTGCCCCATACTGTCAAAGGCTTTTCTGTTTCGCAACTGTGTAAAAATCTGTCGGTTTCGGAGTCCAAAGTCACGAGTTGCCAAGTTTGACCGGCTAGAGATTCGGGGCTTGTCAGCGTTAGTGTCCAGTCTTGTTCGCCGAGGCGACGGAAAATGCCCGAAAACTCGCTGTGGGTATTTGCTGTTTGACTGCTTTGTTTTTTTACTGACAAAGGAGATTCGCCGCTGGCGGGATATGCTTCAGGTCGATCGAGATAATAGCGTTGCCAATCGAGCCAGTCCGATCGCCCCCGTGTCAAATTAAATAAAGGAATAACTGCCGCACTCGCCTCCGAATCTTGCAACAAAGCTTCCTGCAAAACCCTCACCGCCAACTCCCGCGGCTGACATCCCGATTCCGCGCACAAAGCCGCCGCCATCCCTGCCGCCTGTCCAATATTCATTACCGTCGGTTGCAAGCGAGTTGCACCGTTAGCGATGTGAGAGACGGAAATATTTTTTTCGCAGACTAGCAAACCGTCTGTACTCTCAGGAATTAGCGCGCTGTAAGGAATGGTAAACGGAGTTCCCGTCCAGCGGCCGCCCCAGCGAATGGATTTTGGCTGCAGAGGAATATCGCCACTGGTGTAGTGGTGGTCGTTGGCATAGTTGCCGATCGCAATTGTTTCACAAATGCCCTCAGAATTTATCGGCAACTTCGCGACTCTTCCGCCGACAATAGGCAAAATATCTTGTTCTCGGATTGTTTGTACTCCTCGCAAGCGCCGACTTTCTCGGTAGTAAGGATGTAAGGCAAAGGAAGAAAGAAGGGAATAATTTTGTTGATTGTCGATCGTTGAAATGGGGAAAATATTCTGTGCTAAGCCGTAGCGGCGGCCGAATTGCGTTTGAATGAAGCGGGCAAAACTTTGAGTATGCCAGAGGCTTTCTTGCAGGAATTCTTGTCGAGATGTTTCAGATTTAATGAGTCGATCGACTCCTTCACCATAATCATTACCTCGAATCGGCCAATTAATCATCAACAATCCACCCGGAAGGCTGCCGTAATTGAGAAATTGCTCAGGAGTGTAACCGTCCCAAGCACCAGTAAATTGATCGGGATTGTCAACAGGCGGCGCGGGAATTTCTGGCCGGGCCGCACCTTTACCAAAATCCTGCATAATTGCCACCCAAGTCGGAGCTTGCACCGGATACTGCTCTGTGAGAGCATTAGAGGCAGCCGGCGCGCTGGGTTCTCCCAACTCGGCTTGAAATTCCCAACCCCAGCGGTGCCCAACTTCCGCTAAAGCCAGCAAATCTCCCAATTCCGTTGCATCCAAAGTGATTTTGGCCGAAACCGTAAAATCTGCAAACCGAACGCCAGCAATGCGAGACCCTTCCATTATCACATCTTGAGCAGTTTGTCCACAAATCCACTCTAAGTTCGGCAAACATTTAACCCAATCAGCGAAAATTTCAGCACCGATGCGGGGATCGTAAGTAAAAAAACTGACCCACCCCCAATCTAAACCTCCCGGCTGTCGCTGCTGGAGATCCCGGAGAAACGCGCCCCACAAACCGGTTTGAAAAGCTGCTAATTCATTGCCATCGGGGGCACAAACGCCAGCGGCAGTCAGCATTCCTCCCAGCCAGGGGAATTCGCTTACTAAAATAGTTTTGGCACCTCGGCGGGCTGCTTGCACGGCTGCAGCGGTACCGCCGGTGCCACCACCGACTACCAAAACATCTGCTTTCAAAACGGAAGACATGGGCAATACCATTTTAGATTTTAGATGGCGAAAGGCTCAGTAAGGCGATCGGTGCCGTTAACCCTGCGGATAGATGTTCGGCGTTTGTCGTTTTGTCATAATGTAAGTTAACCTGTTCTGTTTCGCGCACCATACTGAGAGATGTTCGGTCTTTGCGATCGCAAATTGAATTTTACTGTGTAAAGAGTTGACCAATAATAAATCGGGAATTATGTATGCAGCGAGCGCACAATTTTATTACTAAATGACCGCAGGAGCGATCGCAAATTTTGATTTATCATTTTTTGCGCGCAAATATTGCCCCTATGACACGGCGAATAACGATAATATAAAAAAGGGAACTGCATCTATAAAGTTTTACGTCTTAATGATTTCCCAGTTACTAATTAACGGATGAAAATGGAAAAAGGTTTTATTTTGTGGTTCACCGGGCTGAGCGGTTCCGGCAAGACAACTATCACCAAAGCTCTCGAACCCGAATTGAAGGCCAGAGGTTGCAAAGTTGAAATATTGGATGGAGATGTCGTTCGCACCAACTTGTCAAAAGGCTTGGGATTTAGCCAAGAAGACCGAGATACTAATATTCGGCGGATTGGATTTGTGGCTCACCTGCTGAGCCGCAATGGAGTAGCAGTAATGACCGCAGCTATTAGCCCCTACAGAGCCATTCGCGACGAAATTAGAGCGATGGAGCAAAATTTTGTTGAAGTATATATCACAGCGCCGTTAGAAGTGTGCGAAGATCGCGATGTCAAGGGGCTATACGCTAAGGCCAGAGCCGGAGAAATTAAGGGTTTTACCGGAATTGACGATCCTTATGAAGAACCGCTCAATCCTGAGATTATTTGTTACACAGAGCGAGAAAGTGTGGAAGAGAGTGTTAAGAAAGTTCTGAGCAAGTTAGAAGAGTTGGGTTACATTTGATGGTGGCGGGATAGGAAGCGGATAGGGGCAAAAGGCGATGGCGAGCAAAAACTATTCAAAATTCAATACTGTCAAAGGTTTCACGGTCAAATTTTTAACAGTGTCAGCGGTGGCGGCGGCTTCATCTCCGGCGATGGCCCAGTTTTTGCCTCCTCCTCCTGCTTTGTCTCCTCCTCCTCCTCCTCCTGGTTCTGCTGTTCCCGTACCAGTGCCTCCTGTTCAGGGATTTCCGGCGGTTCCGGCAAGTGCACCTTCAAGTGTACGATCGGAAGTTTACACTTTAGGCGCGGGCGATCGTATTCAAATGGACATCTTCAACGTCCCGGAATACAGCGGCCCCAACGGTCAACACCAAGTACAGGCCGACGGTTCCCTGAGTTTGCCGTTAATTGGCAGCATTTCGGTGTACGGGATGACCCTAGAACAAGCTTCTAATGCTGTTAAAGACAAATACGGCAAATACCTTAAACGTCCTTGGATTACCCTGAAACTGCTGGCGCCACGTCCTTTGCAAATTGCGATCGCGGGCGAAATCAACCGCCCCGGAGCCTATACAATATCCTCAGCAGCAGGCCCCGGAGGCACAGCAGAGCAAATGGGAACTCAAATGCCAACGATATCGCGGGCTCTGCGAATGGCCGGCGGAATTACGCAGTCAGCAGACGTGCGCCAAATCAAAATCCGCCGCCCCCAGCGCAACGCACCGGAAGAAATTATTAGTGTGGATTTGTGGGAATTATTGCAAAACGGCGATTTGCGGGCCGATATGACTTTGCGCGACGGCGATACTATATTTATTCCCACTGTAACTAGCCTCAACCGCCAAGAAGCACCTACTTTAGCAGTAGCTAACATTACCGGACAAAGCACTCAACCAATTAATATTGCTGTGGTGGGCGAAGTAACTCGCCCCGGTACTTATACTTTGGCGAAAGAGGCTCAAAGTAGGGTACAAGAGAATGAAATGGGTGCAAATTCTGGTTTGTTTGCTGCCAGCGAAACCAACGGCGGGGAAACTGTTTTGCAGCAAACTGTAACGAGGGCAATTAAAATGGCCGGCGGTATTACGCCGGTAGCTGATATCAGACAAATACAAGTTCGCCGCCTGACGCGGGCGGGTACGGAACAAATTATTAATGTGAATTTGTGGCAACTTTTGGAAGGGGGAGATGTATCCCAAGATTTAGCCCTGCAACAGGGAGATACGGTAATCGTTCCCAAAGCCGAAAATCTCGATGCAGCCCAAGACGAACAAGTGGCTAATTCTAATTTTTCACCTGATACGATTAAGGTGAACATTGTGGGAGAAGTCGTGAAACCGGGAGCGATTGCGGTGGTTCCCAACACTACTTTAAATCAAGCGCTGGTTGCAGCGGGAGGTTTTAATAAAGCGCGCGCTCAAATGGATTCGGTGGATTTAATTCGCCTCAATCCTAACGGCACAGTTTCCCAGCTAACTGTTAAGGTTAATTTTTCTGCAACAGCCAATGAAGAAACTAATCCCAAACTGCAAAATAATGATGTAATTATGGTAAGGCGATCGGGTCGCGCTACGTTCTCGGATAATGTAGGCGGGACTCTCGCTCCTCTGAGTCCGCTGTTAGGAATATTTCGATTATTCGATATTTTTCGGTAATTTGAATAGAGTAGGATTAAGGTTTCATAAACCCGTTTTCTAGAAAAAGTTTCGCCTTGCTAACAAAATATCTAGAAATCAACCGGATTGCTGAAACTCGGCTACCAATACAGACCTTTAAACTAATAAGTTGTAGAAATCAAATGAAACTAGGGAAACAATCTCAAATAGCACTTTTTAATCATAAAAAAGTTGCCGAGCTGCAAAAAATATCTTCGGGAACTTATGAAGAAGATCAATTTTTAGGCATAAACAAAACGAACCCAGAAGAGTTAAGTTTTTGGGAAGTTTGCCGCAGTCGCTCCATCTTAGTCATTGGTGTAGCAGCGGCAGTAACCACCGGGGTTTTCGCCTGGACGCTCAATCAAAAAAGCGAGTACGAAGGGCGCTTTCAATTATTAGTAGAACCAGCAGTTACACAAAATACTTTAGCCAAAATCTACTCCGGTGAGCTGAAACTGCAACCAGCGGCACCGGCGACCCAAGAAAAGGGCGGTTTTGACTACGAATCCCAAATTGAAGTTTTGCAAAGTCCGCAAGTAATGTCGCCGATTATTAAACAGTTGCAGGCTAAGTATCCCGAAATAAATTACAATTACCTTTTGAACCCAAAAGCCGATAATTTGCCGTTTTCTCAGGAAACCCGGCTGTCAATTAATCGCTTCAAAAACACCAAAATTATCGAAGTTAAATATCGGGATTATGACCCGAAAAAAATTCAGTTTGTTTTGGAAAAAGTGGCGCTAGGCTACCGCAACTACAGCGTGCAAGATACCACAACTCAAATTAGTCAGACTCTGGATTTTGTGAAATCGCAAATTCCCAACCAGCAAAAGCGCCAACAAGCTCTGCAAACAGAAATTCAAAAGTTGCGGCAGCAGTACAATTTTATCGACCCGCAAATTCAAACCCAACAGCTTTCGCAGCAAATCAGCCAACTTCAAGCGCAAAGATTGGACGCGGAAACGCAGCTCAATCAGCAGAGATTGCTCTATTCCAATCTGCAAAATCAGCTCGGACTCAACCAACAGCAAGCGCTGATGGCTTCGGCTCTGAGTCAAGCTCCCCGCTATCAAGCGATGCTGACTCAATTGCAGCAATTAGAAGGACAAATTGCGATTAACTCGGCTACGTTTACAGACCAAACTCCGCAAATGCAATTGTTGCGAGAACAGCGCAAGAACCTGATTCCTTTGTTGAAGAAAGAAGCCCAACAGGTTCTGGGAACGGATTTGGCTAAGGTAAGTTCACAAGTGCTGGCTTTTCAAGATCCGGTGCGGATTAAGTTAATCGAGCAGTTTATCGGTACTGCTAATTTAATTCAGGTGCTGGGTGTGCGGAATCAAGTTTTGGAACAAGCTGCTAAGCAGTTGAATCAATACTCTCAAAAGTTCCCGGTGATTTTGCGGCGCTATTCCGATTTGCAGCGCGAGTTGGATTTAACTAACAATACGCTGAATGGTTTGCTGGCTAAACAGCAAGCTTTGCAGCTTGAATCTGTGGGCAAAAAAGAGGTGGCTTGGGAAGTTATTGCTAAGCCGGAAATTCCGCGTTACAAAAATGGCGAGTTGATGGCTGTTGCTCCGATTATGCCTTTGAATTTGGCTTTGGGGGGATTGGCTGGTTTGCTGTTTGGTATGCTGGCGGCGCAGTTGGCGGAACGGTTTAACAATAAAACGGTGTTCCAAACTCCGGAAGATGTCAAACATTCGATTCGCCTGCCTTTGTTGGGGGTGATTCCTGCTAGCGATAAAATTTTGAGACTTCCTCCTGCTGAGACAAGCGCGGTGGATGTGGCAATTTCGCCGATGCCGACGGATGCTTTTCAAGAAGCTTTTCGATCGCTCAATGCGAATATTCGCTTACTCAACCTTGAGACTCCGATCAATTCTTGTGTAATTACTTCTTGTCAAGTAGCTGACGGCAAGTCTACTGTTGCAGTCAATCTGGCGCGGGCGGCGGCTGCAATGGGCCAGCAAGTGCTGTTAGTGGATGCCGATTTGCGGCGCCCGCAGGTACACGAAATGCTGGGTTTACCAAATTGGCAAGGCTTACACAATGTGATTGCTGAGGATGTGGATGTGCAAGAGGTGATTTTGCGATCGCCCCGCGATGAAAATTTGTTTGTGTTAACTTCCGGCCCGGTTCCTCTCGATCCCACAAAGGTGCTTTCTTCCCGCAAAATGCAGCATTTAATGGCAGCTTTGTCAAGTCATTTTGACTTAGTTATTTACGATACTGCGCCGCTTTTAGGTTTGGCGGATGCGAATTTGTTGGCGGCTCACACTAACGGATTGATGCTGGTAGTAGGGCTGCATCAAACTGAGCGGGAGGCGCTGTTGTTGGCTTTTGAAGACTTAAAAATGGCGGGAATTCCGCTGTTGGGAATGGTGGCGAATAACGATAAAGGCAGCAGGTATTACTATCAGTCTTACGTGCAGGATTACGTCCAGGAACAGTCTGTTTGAGGGAGAGGAATTGAGAAATGTGTAGTGGAACAGGCCGTCGGGCCTGTTCTTGAGAATGCAAGGCGGGCGGGATACCAGACAAGATATTTCATCCATCTTGCACCATTAATTGTGAATAAAGCTGTCATATCAATTCCGGTTGCACTCCTCCGGAATTGTTGACTGTTGACTGTTGACTGTTGACTGTTGACTGTTGACGGGTCGAAAAACTGAATGGTTGAGTGTTAACTGTTGACTCGATTTTATTATTCTGATGCAACCGGAAACGATATCAGGGGCGGGCGGGACGCCCCACAAGAACATTTAACTTTTGTGGAACAGGCCGTCTAGCCTGTTATTGAGATTTGTGCGTGATTTCAGAAAGACAAATTTTCTTAAGATTTGCGATCGAGACTCTGAACTATAATTAAAAGTAGAGAAATTTAAACAAATCGCGGCACTTGCAACTTGGCAAGACCTGAAAGAAAACGTGGCTGGTAAATTCCTATTTTGTAATACCTTGATACAACTCCCTGCCTAGGCTGAAAACTAGCAGGGAGTTTTGTGTTTTTCACACAGGAGATGAAACCATGGCTATTGCTACTATCAACCCGGCAACGGGAGAAACGCTGAAAACTTTCGAGCCGATCGCGGATGAGGTAATAGAAGGTAAGCTGGAATTAGCACAGCAAGCTTTTAAAAAATACCGCCAACTGCCGTTTGAGCAGAGAGCGCTGTGGATGCAGAAAGCTGCAGACATCTTGGAGCGCGATCGCGAAATTTACGCTGAAATGATGACCCTGGAAATGGGCAAAACGCTCAAATCTGCGATCGGCGAAGTGGAAAAATGCGCCTTAGTTTGTCGGTATTACGCCAAAAATGCCGCTCAATTTATGGCAGATGTACCGGCAACCACCGACGCTAGTAGCAGCTTTGTCCGCTACCAACCGCTGGGCGCTATTTTAGCCGTCATGCCGTGGAATTTCCCATTTTGGCAAGTTTTTCGGTTTGCGGCGCCAGCACTGATGGCGGGCAATGTGGGCTTGCTCAAACACGCTTCCAACGTGCCTCAGTGTGCTTTGAAAATCGAAGAAATTTTCACGCTTGCTGGCTTTCCCGAAGGAGTTTTTCAAACTTTGTTAGTCGGCGCCGACAAAGTAGCCTATATCGTTGCGGACGATCGTATAAAAGCAGCAACTCTCACCGGTAGCGAACCAGCGGGTGAAAGTTTGGCAGCAAATGCGGGCAAAAATTTGAAAAAAGTAGTGCTGGAATTGGGAGGAAGCGACCCCTTTATTGTGATGTCCAGTGCCGATGTAGCAGCAGCTTTATCAACTGCTGTGACCTCTCGGATGCTCAATAACGGTCAATCTTGCATCGCCGCCAAACGCTTTATTTTAGCAGAAGAGATTGCCGACGAATTCATCACAGGATTTGTCGAAAAATTCGAGCAATTAAAAGTAGGCGATCCGATGTTACCAGAAACCGATATCGGCCCTTTAGCTACTCCCACAATCCTCAAAGACTTGGACAATCAAGTGCAAGCTTGCATTCACTCAGGGGCCAAACTGTTGACTGGTGGTCGCCCGTTGTCAAACAAGGGCGGTAACTTTTACTTACCAACTATTCTGGCAGACATTCCCGTGAATGCCTCTGCCCGTCAAGAAGAATTTTTCGGGCCCGTAGCTTTAGTATTCCGAGTTGCAGACATCGATGAGGCGATCGCCCTCGCAAATAGCACATCTTTTGGCTTGGGTGCGTCAGCTTGGACTACAGTAAACTCAGAGAGCGATCGATTTATTTCCGAACTAGAGGCCGGCGCGGTATTCATCAACGGTTTAGTAAAATCTGACCCGAGATTGCCCTTCGGCGGCATCAAACGCTCCGGTTACGGACGCGAATTGAGCATCCAAGGAATGCACGAATTTGTTAACATAAAAACAGTGTGGGTGAAATAAGCTCCCACTCTATCCACCGATCGCACAAATCTACATCAGTCTGCGTTTATCTGCGTTTATCTGCGGTTAAAAATTCCCATTTAGTATTTTTGCGATCGGTTTAAAAAGACCACAAACCCCCATTAACCGAGGAAAAAAACGGAAATGAACACAGCTCAACTATTGGTAAAATGTTTAGAAAATGAAGGCGTCGAATACGTCTTCGGACTTCCTGGAGAAGAAAATTTAGAAATTCTAGAAGCCCTGAGAAACTCTTCAATTAAATTTATTACTACTCGCCACGAACAAGGCGCGGCTTTCATGGCTGACGTTTACGGTCGTCTCACCGGCAAAGCCGGCGTTTGCTTGTCCACCTTGGGTCCAGGCGCAACTAACTTAATGACAGGAGTTGCTGACGCCAACTTAGATGGCGCTCCTTTAATAGCAATTACGGGACAAGTCGGCACAGACAGAATGCACATAGAATCGCACCAATATTTAGATTTGGTCGCTATGTTTGCACCAGTTACTAAGTGGAATGCTCAAATTGTTCGCCCCAGCACGACGGCAGAAATTGTCCGCAAAGCCTTTAAAGTAGCTCAAAGTGAAAAGCCGGGAGCCGTTCACATTGACTTACCTGAAAACATCGCAGCAATGCCTGCTGAAGGAAATCCGCTCACCAAAGACAACCGCGAAAAAACTTTTGGCGCTTACCAAAGCTTGAATAAAGCCGCTGTGGCAATTTCTAAGGCCAAAAGCCCTCTGCTTTTAGTAGGAAACGGCGCAATTCGTGCTAATGGCAGCGATGCTTTGACACAATTTGCTACTCGATTGAATATTCCTGTAGCTAATACTTTCATGGGCAAAGGTGTAATTCCTTACACTCATCCTTTGGCACTGTGGACGACGGGATTGCAAAAACGTGATTATATTAGTTGTGCTTTTGAAGAAACAGATTTAGTGATTGCTGTTGGCTACGATTTGATTGAATATTCCCCGAAGAAGTGGAATCCAGAAGGAAAAATTCCGATTATTCACATTGGATCTTTGCCAGCAGAAATTGACAGCAGTTATATTCCTATTATAGAAGTTGTGGGAGATATTTCTGATTCCCTCAATGAAATTTTGCAGCGTGCCGATCGCATGGAGAAAGTAGACCCTTTTGCTAAGCAATTGCGCGCGGATATTCGCGCTGGGTACGAACAATATGCAGCCGACGACGGTTTCCCGATCAAGCCACAAAAACTCATTTACGATTTGCGGCAAGTCTTGGGCCCGGAAGATATTCTTATATCTGATGTGGGAGCTCACAAAATGTGGATCGCGCGGCACTATCATTGCGATCGCCCGAATACCTGTTTGATTTCCAACGGATTTGCGGCGATGGGAATTGCGATTCCGGGTGCGGTAGCTGCAAAACTCGTTTATCCCGATCGCAAAGTAGTAGCAGCAACCGGCGACGGCGGTTTTATGATGAATTGTCAAGAGTTAGAAACTGCTTTGCGAGTCGGTACTAATTTTGTGACGCTGATCTTTAATGACGGCGGTTACGGGTTAATTGAATGGAAGCAGCAAGATTATTTTGGTCATTCAGATTTCGTCAAATTTGGCAATCCCGATTTTGTGAAATTTGCGGAAAGTATGGGTTTAAAAGGCTATCGAGTGGAAGCTGCAACTGATTTAATTCCGATTCTGAAAGAAGCCCTTGCTCAAGATGTCCCTTGCGTGATTGACTGTCCGGTAGACTATCGGGAAAATGCGCGTTTCAGTCAATTATCTGGGGATATGAGTTGCAATTTGTAAGAGTAGCCCGCAATCAGGAAACGGCACTGCCGTTTCCTCTATCGCCGTGTTGTTGATGGTTATATCCGATCGCACGATCGTGCTTTTTGACAAGTTGGGACGTAAGGGCGATCTCACTTTTTCAGCTTCAAGTATTCGGATTAGCTGTTACCTGCGTGATGTACTGGAGAATTACGTCAAAATCCTTACGGATTTCTGTCAATTGTTTGACCCAAGTATGAGAAGCATAAATCACTTCTTCTTACTTCTGGCGATCGGTTGCAATTTGCTTCTCTATTTCTTCGGAGGTTTTTATTTTAACTTGTCGGAGTTGTTATTCTATCTGAGTTTCGAGGTCTTTGGCAATAGCAATAAACTGGCTCATTCTCTCGCCACGAGCTTCATCTAGTTTCTGATCTAATTTCTCGTTCCTTTTTGACTGCATGGATATCCATTGCAACTGCCACAACTCCTGTAATTTGCCCTACAGCCATCGCCACGTTAGTTATATTTTTGGCACTGTTGACTACCTGCCAGCGTCTGCTGTACTTAGTGTGCTAATTTTAATCAAAAAATGCCCCAAATCCTTGCGGGGCAATATTTTTTAGCAATACTTAACTTAAATTGATGCGTTCTTTCAGTCTATTCAGACGTAGTTTAGTTTTTTGCTAGTTAAACTAATATTTGAGCATACTAAGTATGGAAGACCCGTTTTGGGCTAGTTAAACTAATATTTAAGGGCACTAACTAAGAAAGAGCCTATGTTTTGACTTTTTAGCAACACGCAACAATTCTGTCTCAAATCTAATCACTTCAAACCCAATAATAAGGCGATCCCGCCGATCGCACCAACTACCCCCAAAACAGCCCGAATGCTCACTTTTTCGCCCGCCAACACCGCTAAAGGCAGTATAAATAGGGGACTGATAGAACTGAGTGTTTGAGCGATTGCTGCGGGTGCATATTTCAGGGAAGTCTGTTGCAGGAAAATACCGAGATAGGTTCCTAAAAAAGCTGCTAGTATTATTGCACCTAATAGTTTTGGTGCTTTTAATTGTTGGAAAGTGTCAAGGTTTGTTGGCTTCAAAAAGCATAGCATAACTGCCATACCACCGCTCAAACGCAAGGCGGCTGTCCACAGGGGATCAATATCTATTTGAGTGAAGGCGGCGCGGGATAAAATTGCTCCAGCGGCGTGGGTTGTTTGTCCTAATAAACTAATACCTAATCCTTGCCAAAGATGTTTTGATGATAAGGTTGTTTCGGCTGTTCGTTCTGCAATTACCCAAGCTACGCCGCAGATTGTTAAAAGAATGCCAGTACAAGCAATGGGCGATAACTTTTCTTGCAAAAATATTAAGCCCAATAAAGCTGTTAAAGGGGGAGATAGGGTTTCTAAAAGCAGCGTTCGCCTCGCGCCTAAATATTTTAATACGATAAAGAAAGCGGTGTCTCCGATGCCAATTCCTAGGCCGCCGCTGATGAGCAGCATTGCTAAAATATTAGGGTTGATTGCGGGTAAGGGTTTGCCTAATATTAGTACAGTTGCAAGGAGCATGAAAAGGGCGATCGCGCCTTTGAGCAAGTTTAGCACCACTGCGGGGATTTGCTGTCCTACTCGCTGCCAGATTGTGGAAGATAGAGCCCAGACAAATGCAGCGCCTAAAGCGGCTAATTCACCCATAAAATGTGTTGGCTGTTGACTGTTGACTGTTGACTGTTGTCATTAGTTACCAATTCGCAATTCGCGATGCCCGATGCCCGATGCCCGATGCCCGATGCCCCATATAAATTAGGGTTCCAGACTTATCATCTGGAACCCTAGATTTATTAAGATTTTCTAGCAGTGGGCGGGGAGAGAATCGAACTCTCATACCTTTCGGTGTCAGATTTTGAGTCTGATGCGTCTACCAATTTCGCCACCCGCCCTTTTTCGTTTCACCATCATAACACAGCGATCGATTTTTTGCAAGCAAAGATTCATAATCTTTTGAACTTGCCCAGCGATCGATCTCTCTGGCGCGCAATACTGGTACAGGATGGGACAACTGAGCCGTCTGAGCTTGTTTGAGCATATCTCCGAGTTGAGTGCTGCTGAGGTCGTCGTAGGCCCGGGCCTGCGCCAAAAACGCATCGACATTCAGTTTCGGAGCTAAAGTCGGCGAACCTCCGGCCAGCTTCATCAACACCGATGCTACCACTCTTGGGTCTTGGGTGGCGAGCAACGCGGCGCGATCGCACGTAAATTCCGCACACCGCAACCATTCCAACATTTGCGCCTGCAAACCCTGCGCGAGCACGGTTCCCACAGGCGAAATTTGACCTGCGGCCAACACAATTAAATTAGCCAGAGTCAGGTAAACTCCGTGCTCGCACTTCAAATGCCCCAACTCGTGAGCGATTACTGCCTTGACTTCCTCGTCTGTGAGCAAATCAATCAGAGAAGTGTGCATCACCACAAAAGGCTGTTTTCCCCGCATCGCAAAGGTGTAAGCATTTGGCATCGGATGCTGGCGGACATAAAGCTGCGGCGGTTCCAAATCCAGAGTTTTGCAGGCATCCAACAGCAATTGATGCAGGTGGGGCAATTGATTTTCGCCGACTTGGACGCTGGAAGCCAGATTTTCGAGCATGAAAAACTGTTCGCCAAGTTGTCCCAGCAACTGCCGCACAATCAAATCCAGGCCTGGCAGTTGTTTGAGACTGTTGGTGGCTTCCAAGTCTAGCGGGTGGCGAAACTGGTCTGCTTTTAAACCGATGAGCGGTATGTTCGACATTTTAGTCAGTTGGGAATGGGGAATGGGGAATTGGGAATTGGGCATGGGGCATGGGGAATTGGGCATGGGGAATTCTTTTGCTTCTTCCTTTTTTCCTCTTCCTTCTTCCTTCTTCCTTCTTCCTTCTTCCTTCTGACTACTTTAAACCCGATCGCACGGGATTGACAGGAGCCTCAGCAGTCGCCGGGTCTGTACCCTCTTTGACCCGTCGCAACTTAGCTCCCAATTTTTGCAGTTTCACCTCTAACTGCTCGTAGCCGCGGTCTAAGTGCTGCAAGCTGCTGATGGTGGTGACACCCTCGGCTGCAAGTCCCGCTAACACTAACGCCGCCGAAGCCCGCAAATCTGTTGCCACTACTGGCGCACCAGACAGCCGCGACACTCCGCGCACAATCGCTACATTGCCTTTAAGGCGAATGTCCGCGCCCATGCGGTTGAGCTCTGCTACGTGGCGCAAGCGATTCTCAAACACGGTTTCTTTGATCAAGCTGTCGCCTTCGCTCAGCGTCAGCAAAGCCATAAACTGAGCTTGCATATCTGTGGGGAAACCGGGATAAGGCAGAGTTTCGATGTCTGTGGCCGAGTGAGTTTGGCCGGGAACTATCCGCAAAATGTCGGGGGATTCTGCAATAATTTTCGCCCCAATAGTCTTCAATTTGGCAATGACTGCGGTCAGGTGGTCGGGAATTACCGGCGACAAACTGATTTCGGAGTGAGTGATGGCTCCGGCTACTAAAAATGTCCCGGCTTCAATGCGATCGGGAATAATTGAATAGTCTACCGCGTGCAGCTTGGGAACTCCCGAAATGACGATCGTATTCGTGCCGGCGCCTTGAATTTTTGCTCCCATGGCGCGGCAGAAATTCGCCAAATCTGCGACTTCCGGCTCTTGAGCGGCATTTTCAATTATGGTTTCTCCTTCCGCCAGAGTCGCCGCCATCATCAAAGTTTCAGTTGCGCCGACGCTGGGGTAGTCCAAATAAATTTTGGCTCCTTTCAGGCGGCGGTTCGGCCCTTTGACGTAAGCGTGAACCGTGCCGTGGTCGATGTGGACTTCGGCACCGAGGGCTTGCAGACCGCGAACGTGGAGTTCAACGGGTCGGGCACCGATGGCGCACCCACCGGGCAAGGGCACTTTGGCAAATCCCAAACGCGCTAGCAGTGGGCCGATGATGAAGAAGCTCGCCCGCAGTTGGCTGACTAATTCGTAGGGGGCTTGAGCGTCTATGAGGTTGCTGGCGTTGATGTCTAAAACGTCCCCGTTCTGCTGTAATTTGACTCCTACAGCCGAGAGAATTTGCCCCATGCGGGCGACATCGACTAGACCGGGAACGTTGCGGAGACGGCAATCCTCTGGGCATAGCAGGGCTCCTGCCATGACTACTAAGGCCGAGTTTTTGGCGCCGCTGATTTTGACGTGTCCTTTAAGGGGTTCGCGACCCCAAATTTGTAATACTTGTTGTTCGTCGCTTTCAGGGGAAGCTGGCAGGTTAGATGAGTTCTGAGCTGGTGTAATGGGTTTGCCCTCCATAATGCGCTTCGTTACTTTATACATTATTAATTTTGGTTCGATTTTACCGGAAAGTTTTTATATGTCTAGGGGTAACATTAGGAATTTCCGGAATTATATTTGCTGGCAGTCAATCTGGGCAAGGCTTTCAGGTTTACTCGCACCAATATTGTCCATCTAGTCTCATGAAGTTATCTGTATCAAACTTTACGTTCATTTGTAGCGTTCGCTCCGCTCACAGATGTTGTACCTTTGTCAACGAACTTTTTAAGTAAAACCCGGCTGGGTTGTTGACAAAGGTGTAATATATCTGTTCGATCGACAATGCCAGAAAGTTAACACATTGTCGATCGCCCCATTGCCTGTGCTACCCTGTGACAACAACCTAGAGCCAAAGCTACTCCTAGCATATGGTTCACATTAAACGGATCGAACTGACTAACTTTAAATCTTTTGGCGGCACGACGGCCATTCCCGTGCTGCCCGGTTTTACTGTGGTTTCCGGACCCAACGGTTCTGGGAAGTCCAACATCCTCGACGCTTTGCTGTTTTGTCTCGGACTTTCGAGTTCTAAGGGAATGCGGGCTGAACGTTTGCCGGATTTGGTCAACAGCGCCCAAAACAAACGCGGTACGATCGAAGCTAGCGTGACTGCGACTTTTGCGCTGGAAGATGTGGGAGAGGAATGGTTCGCCCGGGATGAAGATGAGGAGGAAAATGCAGCAGATGAGTTATCTGTTGAAGCTGAGGAAGTCGAAGCGATAGAAATTGCCGAAACTCAAGACAATAACGGCCAATCATCTGCTAATCGAGAATCGCCTCTATCTGTTGAAGAAGCCGAAGGGATAGAAACTACCGAAACTCAAGACAACAACGGCCAATCATCTGCCAATCGAAAATCCAAAATCCCAAATCCAAAATCGGACGAGTTATCTGTTGAAGACGTAGAAGAGATAGAAATCGCAGCAACTCAAGACAACAACGGACAACTACTCGCTACTAATAAAAAATCCAAAATCCAAAATCCAAAATCGGATGAGTGGAGTGTGACGCGCAAACTTCGGGTAACTCGCCAAGGTACTTACACTTCAACTTATTACATTAACAGTCAACCTTGCACGCTGACTCAACTTCACGAACAACTCAACCGTTTGCGAATTTATCCCGAAGGCTATAACGTCGTCCTGCAAGGAGACGTTACGAGCATTATTTCGATGAATTCTAAGGAACGCAGAGAAATCATTGACGAATTGGCTGGAGTGGCTCAGTTCGATCGCAAAATCTCCTTAGCTAGGCAGAAGTTGGATGAAGTTAAGGAGGTGGAAGAACGCAGCAGTATTGTAGAAAAAGAGCTGATTTCTCAGCGCGATAGACTTGCTTCCGATCGCACAAAAGCGGAAAAATATCAAAAATTGCGGGCGGAATTTCAAGAAAAGTCGCAGTGGGAAATTGTGCTGAAATTCCGTCAATTGCAGCAGCAAGAATGGAAACTGCGAGAACAAATCGAAACGGGCGATCGCACTTCTGCATCTCTCACCGAACAACTGCAAACAATTAGCACCCAAATTCAAGAAGCAACCGCCGAACTTGACGCGCTGAATGCCCGCGTTAAAGCTTTGGGAGAGTCGGAATTGTTGGCTTTGCAAGCGACGATTGCCACTCAGGAAGCGGAAAGGCGGCAACTGCAAAACCGCAAACAGGATTTGGAAAAAACTGCTGGGCAAATGGCGGCTAATATAGCACAAACCGAGGAAGAAGTTCGGCAATTCCGGCAAAGTTTGGAGCAAATTGAGATTGAAATATCTTATGTTAAGTCTCAAATAGGAAGTTTGCAGGAACAGCGGGATGCAGCCCAGGAAAGTTTAGATGAAAGTCGGGAAGTTGCAAATGCGATCGCCTCGACGGCCGAAGTTTGGGTGCAGCAGCAAACGGAACTGCACCGCCAAATCGAAACAATTCAACAAACTTTGGAACCGCAGCGTACAGAACAAGCTACCATTGGCGAAAGAGCCGATCGCCTGCAAAGTCAAATTCAAGAACAAAACCAATCGCTGCAAGTATTGGAACAGGAAATTACAGCGAAAAAAGAGCAGCAATCTCGCCTTCTCGAAACTAAAGGCGTTGCCTCTTTGCAAGTAGAATCGCTGACTCAGATTTTAGTCGAAGCCGAACAAGAATTGCAACTGCAACAGGAAACTCAAACTCGTTTGTTGGAAGAACAGCGGGAAAGACAGCGCAAATTAGACAAACTAGAAGTGCAGTTTCAAGCACTGCAAGAAGCGACCGGAACGTTTACTGCAAAAATTGTCGCGCAAAGCGGAATTGGCGGAGTTTGCGGCTTGGTGGCTCAACTCGGCAGGGTAGAACCGCGCTATCAGTTGGCGCTGGAAATTGCGGCGGGCGGGCGCATGGGAAATATGGTGGTGGAAGATGACAGCGTTGCTGCTGCTGCGATCGAATTGTTGAAACAAAAACGGGCGGGAAGGATGACGTTTTTGCCTTTGAATAAGATTAGGGGCGGCAGGTATTCGGTGAATGAAAATTTGCGGCGCGCGGCTGGGTTTGTGGATGCGGCTGTTAATTTGATTGATTGCGATTCGCGGTATCAGGAAATTTTTGCTTACGTTTTTGGCAGTACGGTTGTGTTTAGCAACCTCAGCGACGCCCGCCGCTATTTGGGACAGTACCGAATTGTCACTTTGGACGGGGAAATTTTGGAAACTAGCGGGGCGATGACTGGGGGAAGTTCTACTAACAGATCTACCTTGCATTTTGGCACGGTTGAGGCTAGCGAGGCTGCTAGTGAAGCCAGGACGATTGCGTCTTTGCAAGAAAGGTTGGAGGAAATTGAGCGGATTTTGGAACGGTGCAAAATTGCGATCGAGCGCGCGTCTATTGCAGTGAAAACTCGCAGCCAAGAATTGATGGAAGCAAAACAGAATTTGCGCGAAAATCAGTTGCGATTGGAACAGTTGGATTCAGAAATTAAGAATTTGCAAGCGCAACAGGAACAAGTGCGATCGCAAATTGCGAAAAATACACAGGAATTAACTAATTCGCGATCGAGATTGCAGTTGCTGGAACGAGAATTGCCCGCACAAGAAACTCAATTGCAGCAGTACCGGCAAACTTTGGCGCAGTTGGAGGAGTCGAACAGTCACAGCGAATGGCAGCAAATGCAATCGAGTTTGCGCGCTCTGGAAGCGCAACTGCAAGAGCGAGAATTGGCTCTGAGAAACGTCCAGCAGCGCCTTGTAGACTTGGAAAATCAATTCGGGCGTTTGGAAGACAAAATTAAGGAAGGCAGCGAGAAATTGCAGGAATGGCAAGTGCAGCAAAACGCGGGGGCGGATGCACTCGATCGCATTGTTTCGCAGCAATTAGAACTCGATCGGCAAATTGCGGAAGCTAAGGCGGCTTTGGGGGAAATTGAGGAAAAATTGGGCGTGCAGAAGGGAGATCGCGATCGGGCAGAATCTCAACTGCGAGAGAAGCATTTAGCCAAACAACAGTTACAATGGCAGTTGCAAAAACTCCACGAAACCCAGCAAGAACGCCGGGAACAATTGAGCGCAGTCCGCACTCTATTGGAAGCGCAGCGGGCGGAAATGCCCGACCCCGTGCCGTCGATTCCTGAAAATGTCGAGAAAGCCAATTTGACGGAATTGCAGCAGGAAGTAAAGGCGATCGCCAAACGCATTCAAGCTTTAGAACCAGTCAATATGCTAGCCTTGGAAGAGTACAACCGCACTCAAGAACGCCTTCAAGAATTGAGTCAAAAATTGACGACATTGGAAGGAGAACGCACTGAACTGCTGTTGAGAATCGAAAATTTTACCACACTCAGGCGGCGCGCTTTTAAAGAAGCTTTCGACGCGGTTAACGAGAACTTCCAGACTATCTTTGCGGAACTTTCCGAAGGCGACGGCTATCTCCAGCTAGATGACCAGGAAGACCCCTTCAGCAGCGGCTTGAATTTGGTTGCTCACCCGAAAGGCAAACCCGTACAGCGGCTGGCTTCCATGTCTGGAGGCGAAAAGTCGCTGACGGCGCTGAGTTTTATTTTTGCCCTGCAACGCTACCGCCCGTCTACGTTTTACGCTTTTGATGAAGTGGATATGTTTCTGGATGGGGCAAATGTGGAGCGATTAGCTAGAATGATAAAACGACAGTCTGAACAAGCCCAGTTTATTGTTGTGAGTTTGCGGCGACCTATGATTCAATCGGCTGAGCGTACAATTGGCGTTACTCAAGCGCGGGGAGCTTATACTCAAGTCATAGGACTGAAGTTGTAGTCCCGGAGTTTATGTTAACGCTCGTGTTGAGTGATATATGTACTTAATAAATCAGGATTAAAGTTAGAATGACATCCGAACAAATCTGCCAACGCTCCGACATTCTAGGCACTCAGGTCATCACCCGCGACAGAGGTAAACGCTTGGGGGTGGTTAGTCAATTGTGGGTGGACATTGACCGGCGGGAAGTTGTGGCGATCGGTCTGCGTGATAATATATTCGCGGTCGCTGGAATGCCGAGGTTTATGTTCCTCAACAATGTCAGCGAAATCGGCGACGTGCTGTTGGTGGAAGATGAGAGCGCGATCGAAGATGATGTTGATGTTGAAGTCTACAGCATTTTGATTAACAGCGAAGTTATTACCGAAACCGGCGAACTTTTGGGTAGAGTGCGGGGCTTTAGGTTCGACCCCGAAGACGGTAAGTTAGTTTCTATAATTATCGCTTCCCTGGGAATCCCCCAAATCCCCGACCAAGTTCTCAGCACTTACGAGTTGGGGATTGAGGAAATTGTCAGCAGCGGCCCAAATCGCTTGATTGTGTTTGAAGGTTCCGAGGAAAGGCTCAGGCAGCTTAGTGTGGGTTTGCTGGAGCGCGTTGGTTTGGGCCAAGCACCTTGGGAACGGGAAGAGGACGAGCAAGGTTATTATCCGAAACCCGTGGCTACGGGAAATCAATTGGGCCCGGGCGTGCGGATACCTGCACCGGAAATGCGTAGCAGGGTAGCCGCGCCTGCGGTTGAGGAAGTTCCTTGGGATGAGGATTCGCAATGGAACCGGCCTCCGGTGCGGCAGCCGCAGCAGATGCGCGCGGTGCAGCCTGAGCCGATCGACGATTACGAGGATTACGAAGAGGATAATTGGGGCGGCGAGGAGGACGATTACGAGGAGGAGTACGAGGCGAAGCCGCAGTACACTCGCTCTGAGAGTTTTCGCCCGAAGGAGCCGGTGGTAGAGTACGAGTACGAGGATGATGTGGAGGCGGATGCTTGGGCTGACGATGAGGCACCGAAGCCTTACCAGGCTCCTCGGGTGAATATCCCTGAGAAGACAAAGACTCCTGAGTACGAGGAGGAAGCGAATTATTAGGAATTAATCCATCGGTTGGGCGGGTTTACGAGATTGTGTGTTTTAGACATAGATAGTTGGTGAAATCCGCCCCTACAATTGTCTGTAGGGGCGGGTTTTACAAACAATATTTGAGGTTCACAAACAATTTAGATAAACCCGCCCCCACACAGCCGATAATCTAGATTAACCTGATGTCCGAGAGCATCCAAAAAATGTAGATTCAGATTATTCGTTGGGCGGGGCGGGTTGATTATATTGTTGGTCTTACGCCGATATGGTTGGTGAAACCCGCCCCTACGATAAATTATGAAAAAAATTTTATTAAAAGCTCTATTTTCAGATTAATAACTTATATAATTTTCCCAATATTTCTATCCACCACCACGGCTGAAATTGTCTTGCGAGTTGCGGGATACAAACCCTGGCAAATAGAAAATGTTGATGTTGCCGTCGAACCAAAAGGTAATTTTTTCACCAAACACTCTGAACTCGGCTACAAACATTTGCCGGGAAAATTCAAAGTTACACTTAACGGCAATTACTCCTTTAATGCCACTCACCTCAATAATAGTTTAAGAATCACACATCCACTCAATACTTACCATCAATCCTCAAAAAAACCTGAAATTTGGATATTTGGCTGTTCTTTTACCTACGGTTGGTCATTGAATGACAGCGAAACTTATGCTTGGCTGCTGCAAGAGAAATTACCCCAATATGAAATAGTAAATTTTGGCGTTAACGGCTACGGCACGCTGCACTCGTTTATTCAATTCAAAGAAGCACTCAAACAAGGAAAGAAACCCAAAATTGCGGTGATTGCTTATGCGGGATTTCACGACCGTCGCAATACTTTGTTGAGGGCGAGAAGCAAGCAAATGTCAGCTTGGAATAAACTCGGTATTCTGTGGCAGCCGGATGCTAGGCTGAATGGAGAAAAGAATTTTACCTACAAGATGGCAAAACTTGAATATCACGAGTTCCCCCTGATGCGAGTTTCCGCATTAAGCCATTTTTTGGAGGTTAATTACAATCAAGTTGAAGAGGGATTGTATAGAAGCCATGAGGTTTCTAAGGAAATTATTGAAGAATTTAACCGTGTGGCTGAGGCTAATGGTGTTAAATTAGTTGTTGCGGGAATTAATGCCGGTTCTGCTAAGATGCTGGAGGAGTTAAGTCAGGAGGGAATTGCTACGGGAGATATTTCGGTTGATTTGAAAATACCTGCCAACAATAATTTACCTCATGATATTCATCCAAGTGCGATCGCCAATCGGCAATATGCAGAAAAGTTGGCCGGTGTTTTACAAGGTAACTTAACGAACCGCGAAGGCGCGTTAGGCGAAGCCGCGCGTAAGCGCTAGGGCGCGAAGGAAGAGAGAAAAAGGAAGTTTAGGAGTTATTTAGGGTTGCTAGAGTGATGGTATTATTTGATTTTAATTCCTTAAAATTTCCTCGAAAGTTTCTAATTGATGGGTTTTTCCTATTTTTACTTGTTCTCGTCACAGTGGCAGTAACATCAATCTATGTATCCAGCGAACATACTTTTTATTGGTGGGATTACGCGGGCTACAACACCGCTACAGTCAACACGGCAAATTTATTTCGAGACTCGCCAGATAAAGCATGGCGCGGAGTTATAGAATCACTATCTAAGGAAAAAAACCTATTAATCTCTTTGCCGTTAGTGCCGTTTATTCTCTTATTTGGCGATTCTCGGCTGAGTTACATTCTCAGCGTATCCCTAATTTATGTGCTGCCGTTTCGCCTGTTGCTGGGGGCAATTTCTGCAAAGCTAATTCCAGTTTATTCCCGCCGGGTGTTTTGGTCAACTGTGCTGCTAAGTTTATTAATTCCTATGAGTTGGATACCGACTCTGCGGGGATATCTGGATACGGGCGGCTGTGTGTTTGTAGCCTTGGCAATTTGGGTTTATTTGCAGGATGTTAAGCTGAAATATTGGTGGAAAATCCCGTTAATTGGGTTTTTGCTGGCGGCGGCTATTCTGTTGCGACGCCATTTTGCTTATAGTGCGATCGCATTTTTGGGTGCAGCGACTTTACAGGCTTTCATCGAGTTTATTGTACTAATATACGGTAGGAAAACGGCGTTGTCGTCTTCAAAAGACAAGGACGCGGCAGTGCCGTTTCCCTACAGATGCTTGTTTGAATCCGGTGTTAAATTGGGTTTAATAGCTGCAACTAGCTTGACTATTTTAATGTTGGTAGCGGGAGATTTTACTCGCAGTGCTCTGACGGTTGACTACCGCAATTTGTATGTCGCTTGGAGTTTGCCTGTAAAGGATATTTTAACTCGTTATGCGTCTTTTTACGGTTTGGGAACTTGGCTGCTGGTACTGATTGGTTTTTCGGCGGGAATTCTCACCCGAATCCTGGTTCCGGCGGCGGCTATTTTTGTTTCGTTGTTTGGGGTTTTCTCGCTGATTGAATGGCTGTTAGTTTTGCGTTACGGCTACTTGCACTATACAATTCATATTACACCGATCGCACTTTTAGGATTGTCCACATTTTTCTGGACAACTTGGCTAACACTCAAGGGAAAAGTCCGGTATTTCATGCTGGGCGCGGCGGGTTTGTATCTGGTTTTGAATGCCGCAGTCGGGTTAATTCCTCTCAAAATTGATTTGTCAAGACTGTTTGTGGGGAATTTTCCGCCGTTAGTGCGATCGGACTACGACGAAGTTGTAAAATTAGTAGAGTTTCTGCGAAAATTAGCACCCAACGAAGAACCGATTTATATTGCCGGTGCTTCTAACAGTTTTAATGCTAACATCCTCAGACAAGCCAACCGAAAATTAAACCCGCCGGAGGGCTGGTGGAAATTAAATACAATCGGGAGGCCGCAAATTGACTCGCGCGATACTTACCCGCTACCGGAGTTGTTGCAGTCACAATATGCGGTGGTTGCTGTACCTTTTCAGCAGGTGTTACCTACTGACGAACAAGTTTTGCGATCGCACGAACAAGATGTTGTTAAAGTTGTGTACGATGCCTTTACTCAAAACTGGGAAATTGCCCGCGATTTCCAATTGCTACCGGAACAGTTTAAGCTAGAAAACGGCGTGACAGTCAGCGTTTACCGGAGGATGCGGCAGACTGATACAGCAACGGCAGTTAGGACTCTGGATGCGATGCAGCGGCAAATAGGCGATCGACCTGGCACGCAGTTAGATTGGATTAGTTTGCATCAATCAATCTACACAAGTGCCAATTATTCAGTCAGTCAAGAATCGGATAACCTATATAATATTGTAACTCATCCAATTAAAAACAGCCAGAAACTCGATACATCTTTCCTGTATTTAGGTTCCATCTCAGACAAAGCAAAAGTTACCGGCAAACTCAATTTACCTAACAAACAATGTCCGGGAATTGCCCTGCGCTTGACTTTGTGGGACAAGCAAGGTAAATTAGTAGACTCAGCAGAGATGGCTTATAGTCAAAAAAGTGCGATCGGCTTAAATCTATTAGTTGAGGGCAAAAATCCCACTTATCTGCTACTTGAGGTATTGAGTAGCAGCAAACAGGATTTAACAAAGCAATGCCAACTGGAGATTAACAATTTGGCTGTCCGTCGGTAAGTGGAACCATCAATGCAGAAACATCAAAAATCCAACTGGTATTTTAATCTATCTCTCTATACTTTTGTTATCATCGGTTCCCTGATGGCTACAGGGTATATTTTCCCCATTGGAGGCAATTTCCCCGAAGTGCCACCCATTCAATTTATGTTAAATCCTGAACTATACAAAAATGACTATTACGTTCAGGAAATGGTTAAATTTAATCCCAGATATTACTATTATTATATTATTTATTTGCTCGCCAACTTAGGCACAAGCATTCCCCAAGCGCATTTTATTTATCAATTCCTAGCCTTCGGTTCATTTATCCTAGCTTGCTACGCAATTATCAATATCTATACTAATTCCAAACTGCCTGCCGCAGCGATGGCTTTTTTATGTATAGCCGCTTCATTTACAGATGTTGGTAACACCCTAATATTTTCCACCAAATCAGTACCCAGTACCTTCGCTATGGCCTTCGCAGTCTGGGGAATTTACTTTAGTTTGCGCCAAAAATGGCTGATCGGATATTTCTGTTTTGGACTGGGTTGTTTGCTGCAATTTTTAGTTGGTTTGTTGCCCGGATTGATGATGCTTCCTGTTTTATTTATTGAATCTGTAAGACAGCGGAAGTTTAAAACATTGATTTTGGCGATCGCACTTTTAGCAGCAATGGCAAGTATCGTTTACGTACCGATGTTATTAACAGGTACTACCAGCACTCACACTATCGATAATGCCCAGTTTGTCTACATTCACGCTAAAGTCCGCAACCCCCACCACATCCTCCCGTCAAATTGGGGTTTGGGGAATTGGTTCAACTTTATATGTTTCATAATTGGTGGCTTGCTGTGCATCAAAAAATCCGATTTATTGCCACAAGAAGACAAGATTATTTTTTATACAATTGTTAGTACATCGATTTTGGCTCTGTTTCTGAATTACATATTTGTAGAAGTTTATCCTTTGGCTTTTATGGCCAAACTACAGTTAGCTAGGACTGTACCTTTTGCTCAATTAATTATATTTATTGCTGTTGCTTTGATGGTCGATAGACTTTACAGAGACCAACAAATAGCTATTAGCTTGTTGCTGTTAGCTATTCTAACATTGCCTTTTAGAGGTATCATTTTCCTAGGATTATCAGTTTGGTCAACAAAAAAATACGCATTTCCCAAACAATATAATATATTGTGGTGGATTTTAGCAGTAGGAACGGTAATTTTCAGCGTGATATATCCGCTGACTGATTCATGGGAAATAATGGGCGATCGAATAATTAGCATCCCAATTTTTTTCTCAATCCTCGCCTTCCCCTTCATTTTAGAAGAAACATCCGTTGCTACATCTATAAAACAGACTCTAACTCACACATTAGCCTTAATAACTACCGCCACCTTAGTTTTGGGAGTAGCAGGAATTCTGCCCAAACCTATATTAAATGTATTTCAAACAAGAGTTAATATCAATGCCGTTCCCAGGGACGACTTAAGCAAATTAGCTGTGCGCTTTTCGCAAATTAGCAGCCGCGATTCACTCGTATTAATTCCACCTTCAGTTACCAACTTCCAGTTTTTCTCCGAAAGAGCGATTGTCGTGAATTTCAAGAACTTTCCCTTTACCGAAAAAGGCATCAAAGAATGGCAAACTCGGATGGAAACCGTTTTAGGAGTTCCCTTAAACCCGCAAATGATTTGGGGAGGAAATGACTTTTTTATCCGTCGCAGCAGTGCAGATTTAGTCAAGGTAGCCAGAAACTATCATGCCGATTATATCCTGACTCGTACTGACTGGCATCCCAATATTCAAGGGGAAATCGCCGACAAACAAGGCAAATGGATACTTTATAAAATTAGGTAATAGGTATTTAGTAAAACTTGTTAAATCTCAATTAGACTTTTATCTTAGTCTGCGGAGACAGACTTTGCTTGTCTATAAGCAACTTCAAGATCCGATTTATCTGCGTTAATCAGCCTTAATCTGCGGTTAAATATCAAAACCCGAATCATCAATAATTTCGCTAATTTGCTTGTCCACATAATCCGCATCCACATTCCGCGCCATCAACTCAGCTAAAATCCCCAAAGAAATCAACTGCACCGACAGAATTGTACACAAAATCCCAAAAAATAACAAAGGTCGATTTCCGATCGGCCCAAAATTCATCCCCGCCAAATTCAGAAACCAAATAACTATTAAATAACTCAGCGAAACAGTGCCAACCAAGCCAAAACACAATCCCAAACCCCCAAACAAATGACCCGGTTTGTGTAAATACTGCGTCGTGGCTAACACCGTCAACAAATCAATAAATCCCCGCGCATAACGTTCCCAGCCGTAATTCGATTTTCCGTGCTTGCGCGGATGATGTTCCACAACTACTTCGCCAATTTTAAACCCTAAATTGTTTGCTAAAGCCGGAATGTAGCGGTGCAATTCCCCGTACAATTTAATCGACTGCAAAACTTCCCTGCGATAAGCTTTAAAACCACAATTCATATCGTGCATTTGCACCCCAGTTAGCAAACACGCAACGGCATTAAACAGCTTGGAAGGTAAAGTTTTAGAAAGCGGGTCGTTCCGCTGTTTTCGCCAACCGGAAACTAAATCAAATCCAGATTCTAAATGATGTAAAAATTTGGGGATTTCAGCGGGGTCATCCTGAAGGTCAGCATCGAGAGTAAAGATAATTGTCCCTGCTGCATTACGAAAGCCTGCTGAAAGTGCGGCGGATTTGCCAAAATTGCGGCGCATTTTAATCGCTTTAATTAGTTGGGGATGCTGGCTGGCTAAATCGGCGATTTCTTGCCATGAATAATCGCGGCTACCGTCATCTATGAAAATGACTTCGTAATTGTCAATTTCGGTTTGGGACATAACAATTTGGATTTTATCAAACAGCAATTTGATGGTGGCTTCTTCGTTGTGAACGGGAATTACGAAGCTGAGGTGTTTTGACATAGGGCTATTTTATTTCATTTATGTTGTAAAGGAGATTTTTTTATTAGCTGCAAAGGGCGCAGAGAAGGAGAAAGAGAGGTGTTTTAATTTTTATCCATAACTTGGGAGTTCCGCAAAGCTACCCAACCTTCGCGGTTTTTAAAGGAGGCATAAGCTGTCAATAATTTATCTGTTGGTGATGTTTGAATGTATCCTCTCCAAGCTGCGAATTCGTAGGAAGGGCCAAACAAGTTAACTAAATCTGGGCGCGGAAATCCTGACATGGCAAAACCTCGAACGACATTTTCTTGGTTTAAAATTGCAATACATTTTACATTGTTTTCGGGATCTCCTACCCAGCCAATTACTCTGGAAGATGCGGGTGCAAGTTTAGTTAATGTATCAAAATATCCGGGTACTCCGTCTTTGGGTGCTGACAATAAGTTAGGATCAATTTTTCTGTCTAATGCTGCACAGAAATTGTGCTTTTTGATGTCTCGATTAAATGGCACTAAATTGTTAGTTTTTAAGGCGTCGATTAACCCGATAAAAGCGGCCGGTCTATTGCCTACGCGCTCTTTAATTAGCGTTACGTCGGTGATGCCTAATTGCAGTGATAATGCTACTAACGGTTGATAGGTTGCTCTGCGGGCGATCGCCATTGCAGTTTCGCCTCCCACACCGTACATTAAAATAATCGCAACTGTCGCGACTGCAAACAGCGGTGTCAGCCAACGCCCTTGAATTCTTGGTGTGGGCTGCAACTCGCGCACCCACAATACTGTCAGCACAACTGTGCTCATCCAAAACAAGGCTGGAAGTGTGGCGTAGCGGGAAGCGGTGGCCTGTTCGACGCCAAATCCCGATCGACTAACCGCGGCCATTAACGCCGTTTGCAGCGTGTAAAGTTGAATTGATAGCCAAGGCAGCCAATCGGCGCGATTGACCTTTTTTACAAATAGCCAATAACCCACAAAACCCGTCGCTGCAATCAAACCAATTATACCAATAATTGAAGCAACAATAATATTTTCGCTAAAAATTCCGCCGAGATACGTGGGAATATATTCGAGAGCTTTCAGCGGGTTGATTTTAGTTAAAGAAGGGTGATAAGATGGAGTTTTATAAGTTAAAAAATAAATGCCAATTACCGCAATCGAAGCAATGAAATACAAATAAGTTAATCGCCGAGGAAAGCGCAGCACAACAGCAGCAGCACACAATATCGGCCACAAAGCTAAAGGAGTGCTGTAACTAATACAGCCTAAAACGCCAAAAACAATGCTGCCAATTACCCACTTATTTTGTTTCCATTCTTCGTTACCCGGCTCTGCCTGGGAATGAAGATCCAGAGGCTCCCCCTCCCTCTTATTTAACAAAAGCGTCACATAGGATTGCAAACAAAATATCGAACAAATCACAAATAAATTAGCAATTATCCAGTGAACGCCGCTGAATCCCCGCATCCAATTGTGAGCCGCCGCCGGAGTAAAGTTAAAAATAGAAATGCAAAGGAGTAGCGAGATAAATTGCAGAGGAAAACGCCTCAAATTTAACGGAAGCAGAGCAATTAATACGTGGCACTGCATCCAAGCCAAGAACCAGGCAACTAAACATAAACCAATATTTGAACCTTGGGTGACAACTATATTCAAGCCATAAATAATTGCCGGAATCAAGACAAAATGCTCGTTCGCCCGAAATATCCAATTAAAAGGATTGGTAGAAAAACCGTCTACTGAATAAAAATTCCACGTCATCCACCAATAATCAAAATTAGACAAGTCTCCCGCTTGGGATATCAGGTACAAAATATATGACGCTGGTATTAGAATGCCCAAAACTGATGCGGCAATTAAAATATATGGTTGCTTGACTTTCATGGATTCGGACAGGGGGAGATTTTTAATCGATTTGGGCTAAGTTGTACGCGCTGGGATTAAAGAAACCGGGTTTTTTACTTGATTGAGGGTTTGAACCAAGTATTTTGGTGAAAAAACCCGGTTTCTGGCTAATTTACAGACAGATTTACTCAATTTTTCATTTGACTTCTTTTGCCAGCATTTGTCTGAGCCCTTGCCGCCAGTGGGGAGGATGCGTGCCTAGAAGTGCGGATATTTTTACCGTAGAGAGGACAGAAAAAGCTGGACGTTTTGCAGGTGTCGGATATTCGGCGGTGGTGATGGGAATTACGCGCTGAACTTTTAGGGGAAGGCCGAGTTGTGCTGCTTCTTCAAAAATGGCGATCGCAAAATCGTACCAACTACAAACACCGCTGTTAGTGTACTGGTAAGTCCCAAAAGTTTCTGGGCCAAGCAGAGGAATAATTCGCGAAATTGCCTCCCCTAAATCCCCCGTGCAAGTAGGACTTCCGATCTGATCTGCTACTACTCGAATTTCTTCCCTTTCCTTTCCCAACCTCAGCATGGTTTTGACAAAATTACCTTTGCCACCGTTGCCGTAAACCCAGGCGGTTCTAATAATAATATGTCGGTTTCCCGCTTTCGGAATTGCTTCCTCGCCTGCTAATTTAGACTTTCCGTAAGTTCCCAGTGGATTCGTAGAATCTGTTTCCAGATAAGCAGAACCCTGGCTGCCGTCAAATACATAATCAGTAGAAAAGTGAATCAAACTTGCTCCCAGTTTTTCGCATTCTTCTGCAAAAATTCCCGGGGCAATGCCGTTGACTGCGTGTGCTAATTCGGGTTCGCTTTCTGCTTTGTCTACCGCAGTATATGCACCCGCATTGACGACTAAATCCGGTTGAATTTCAGCCATTGCTTGACGGATGCTTTCGGGTTGGGATAAGTCGAGGCGAGTGCGATCGACCGCAATTACCTCTCCCAAAGATAATAAAATCGGCTGCAATTCTTGAGCTAGCTGTCCGCTGCCACCTGCGAGTAAAATTTTCATTGTTAAAAAAGTTCAGCTTTTTGGAAGGTTTGTCCCGCTTGGTCTTTAGCTGATAAGATTGGTTGGACACCATCTAGCGGCCAGTCGATCGCCAAATCGGGGTCATTCCACAGGATACACCGCTCGTGTGCCGGTGCGTAATAATCTGTAGTTTTGTACAAAACTTCAGCCGTTTGGGAAACCACTAAAAAACCGTGAGCAAATCCCGCCGGAACCCAAAATTGCCGCTTATTTTCAGCACTCAGCAAACACCCCACCCACTGCCCAAAAGTCGGCGAACTTTTTCTAATATCCACCGCTACATCAAATATTTCGCCAGCAACTACCCGCAGCAATTTGCCTTGAGGCTGCTGCATTTGGTAGTGCAAACCGCGCAACACATTTTTAGAGGATTTGGAATGATTGTCTTGAACAAATTCGGCCGTCACACCTGTTTTTTCGACAAAAGCTTTGTGATTGAAACTCTCAAAAAAGAAACCGCGATCGTCTCCGAAAATTTTCGGCTCAATGATCAGAACTTCCGGTATTTCCGTAGATATAACATTCATAGTTGGCTGTATCGCGTGATAAACTCATACTCAGTCTCTGCTATTTTACTATGAAAGCCGACGTATATCTCAAAAAATTGTACGCCAATCGATTTGATTCCAGACAACTGCAAGCCAAGGTGGCACTATGGAAAGTTTTAATTGACGACTTCTTACAATATTATGTTCCTCCCGAATCAGCGGTCTTAGATATTGGCGGCGGTTACTGCGAGTTTATAAATCAAATAGGGGCTAAAAAAAAATATTTAATTGATCTCAATCCCGATTCCAAGTTGTTTGCCAATCCTGATGTAAAAGTGCTGAACATTGATGTTTTAACTTTTGACGATAAACCAGATTTTAGCGAACAATTTGACCGGATATTTATCTCTAACTTTTTTGAACATCTCCGCAATAAAGAAGAACTCATCCAAATTATCTCATTTTGCTTTGAGGCGCTTAAGCCAGGGGGTTCTATCTTAGTTGTCCAACCAAATTTTAAATATTCTTTCAAAGAGTATTACGATTTTATCGATCATCAATTACCAATTACCCACTTATCGCTGCAAGAACTGTTACAAACCGTCGGCTTTGAAATCGACCTAATTATACCCAGATTTTTGCCATTTTCGACAAAAGGGAGACCTACCTCGCCCTGGCTTTTAAAAGTTTACTTAAAATTGCCTGTTTTGTGGAGGTTTTTGGGAGGTCAAATGTTTGTTAAAGCATCGAAACAAAACAATAGAAGCAGAGCCTCATGACAGGCATTCCCAGTCAGATGCAGGCAGAGAGATTCATCTGCATTTAGCCGCGTTTATCCCCCTGTACCTGCGGTTAAAAAATGCCTACAAAATCGAACTTAAAACCACCTCATTAGCAGCAATCCAATTATAAATATCCTGCAAAGCTGCTTCCGGCCCAATAACAGGCCGCCATCCTGTTTTCTCCATCACCCTAGAAGAATCAGTAATAAAAATCGGAATATCCCCCGCGCGTTCCTCCAAAACAGGATTAATTGAAATCGATTTCCCGGTAATCTTTTGGCACAAATCAGTTGTCTCAACCAAAGAAAGACTGTTGCTCAAACCGCCGCCTACATTAAAAACTTCGCCGTCAAATTCAGCAAAATGTTCTAACTGATAATTAACTAACCTCAACAAATCTTCAACGTGCAGCAAATCCCTAACTTGCTTCCCGCTGCCGCCAAAACCAATATAACTTAGCGACTTTTGAAAATAGTGAGCCGCCACCCACAAACCGCAAACTCCCTGATCGACTTTACCCATTTGCCAAGCACCCGTAATTAACCCACAGCGGTTAATAATTGCCGACACATTGTATGCTTCCCTGTACTCCTCAATCAGCAATTCCGAAGCTAATTTAGTTGCTCCGTAAAGCGAACGGTGTCCTTTTAATGGGAATTCTTCTGATATGCCCAACTCGGATATACCGGGTAAAGTTTGCTCAGGGGCGATCGCAAATCTATTCGGCAACTCTAACAACTTGATAGACTTGACAGTGGCGATCGGATAAACCCGACTCGTAGACAAAAACAACAAACTCGCACCTGTCTGTCTCGCCAACTCCAAAACATTCACAGTGCCCAGTAAATTCGTCTGCAAAACGTACTGAGGCGAACTAAAACCAGCCAGCACAGAAGGTTCCGCCGCACAATCTATAATGCAGTCAGCATTTAGTGCAACTGGATCTAAATCTGCCGCTGTACGAATATCCCCGTAAACAAACTGAATACCGCAACTTTTAAGCCGAGGCAGATTCAATTCCGAGCCCCGGCGACGCAGGTTATCTAAACAAATTATTTGCCATTCCGGGTGCAGTTTTTTCAGGCCAATTGCCAAACAACTGCCGATAAAACCCGCACCACCAACAATTAAAATTCTCTCAGGCATTGACTTTTAACTTTGCTATCTTTCTAGTCCGGTGGTAGTCGCCGCGAGAGAGATGTTTTTCCAGCCAGACATACAAGACAATAAACAAATACCGACTGCCCATCTCTTTTATTTTCAGCTTAGAAATACCAGCAGTCCGATTGTACCACCTCAGAGGAATCACCGTATAGGAAAAACCCCGGACAATAGCTTTTAAAGGCAGTTCCACTGTCAAATTAAAATGATGGCTCAAAATCGGTTGCACGCCTTCAATAACTTCTCTGCGGTAAATTTTAAAAGCATTGGTGACATCGCTGTACCGCAAGCCGAAAATACTTTTCACAAACCAGTTTGCTAAGCGGTTAATTGCTAACTTGTGAATTGGATAATCAACTATAAAGCCACCTTTGATAAAGCGGGAACCGAAAACGCAATCATATCCTTCTTGCAATTTGCGGTATCCTGCTACCAAATCCATCGGATCGTCGGAAGCATCCGCCATCACAATTGCCGCAGCATCTCCGTCAAATTCCGCCAATCCCCGGCGCACAGCAAATCCGAAACCGTTGGGAGGTTGATTGTTGATGTATCTAACTGTGGGAAAAGTCTCTGACAACTCCTGGCAAATATCAATAGTTCGATCGACACTATTGTCATTCACAATCAAAATTTCGTGCGGAATGCCTTCTAAATCGAGCGTCTGGGCGATCGCCCGCACAGTACCGTACAAACAGCCCTCCTCATTGTGAGCTGGTATAATCACAGAAATTTTCACTCCTCATCCTCCGCGCAACTGGACAAACTGGTTGTCAACAGGATTATACACCCAAGCTTTAATTTCAGTTTGGGCGATCGGCAAATTATTAGCCGACAAATCAACAGCCCACCTTGCATTATTGTATAACTCCGATTTTAAACTCTTAGCTATGTCCGGACTGTCCAAATTCACATAAGCGCTAGCAAAAAAAGATTTTTTCTCGCCGACAGATAGCAGTACAATATTTGGCTGTTGCAAATTTTCTGGCAAAACCGCCCAACCGACAGCTTTGACAGCATCATTTTGCTTAACCGTCAAGGATTTATCGCTAGTTTGAGGTTTGTCTAAATAACCGTAAACTTTCTCGGTATTAGAAATAAACTCTACCTTTTTCGCGAACTTTCTCCAACCTATTTTGTCGATAATTGCAGCGCCTTCTCTCACCAGCCAAGTTTTTTTGCTCAGCACCCTCAAACAGCTTTCCGGCGAATTCTCAAAAAAATCCGAGGGTTCCAGATAATTAATTAACTGCAAACAATCTTGAGCGCCTTGTTTGTAAAGAAGTGCTGAGCGAGATTGGGCGATCGCCTGTTGAGAGTTAACAATAATTATCCCAGTTAACAGCCCTGCTAACACCCGATAAACCAATTTATAGTTGCGATTTATGGTAGCAATCTTACCTCGGATAAACAATTGCCCTAGCTGAACTAAAGCAATTAAGAGCAAAATTGAATTAGTCGTATACCTCGACGATTCAAGCGCGTGAATTGCCCCAAATTCTGCCCTCCCAGCCGTAATAAACAGAGCCGATAAAACCGAAAACAAACCTATTGACAGCCAAGGTAAAGCCTCACCCTGCTCGGTAATCTTTCTCCAAAAGTGGAATCCCAAAAATAAGAAAGTTGCGAATATTAGCAATCCAACCAATGCTGAAATTCCCGGCGATCGCACAATTGGCGAACCCAACAGACTCAAAAAGTAATCAATTATCACCAGGGGCTTATTCAACAATGAAATAATACTTGTTTTTCGACTGGGATGATAATCAATTGAGTAAATAGCACAAGTTGCAGCAAACAGCAATATCCATAGAATCAATCTTTTTCTTTTTTCTACCGCATTTCCTTCTAAAGCCGCCACAGCCGGAATTGCAGCCAACCAAGACAGCAAGCCTTGCGCGAGGGAAAAACTAGCAATAAAGCAGAATAAAGCAGCAATCGATATTTGAATATTGTAGGGACACGACAGTTCCGTGTTCGTACTATGTTCGCTCGGAGGTGTTGCATCATTCTCAAGAACGGGCAAGATACCCGTTCCACAAAAATTCAATGTTCTTGTGGAACGGGCATCTTGCCCGTTCCTAAATAGCTTATCGAGATGGGTGCAACATCTCTGTTTCATCTGATTAAATACGGCTATATTAGTAGGCAAAAATTTGGGATGGGAACTCAGCGCATAAACCGCAGCTACAAAACACAAATTGACTAAAAACCACGCTAATTGAAATCCCCAAAGCCAGTTTTCGTGTTGAACTAGAGAGAAAAGCAAAACACAAGTTAAAATATTAGCTAAATGCCACAAATCGTCCGCGACATTCTTAACTTGCATCGAGGATAACTTGTACAGAGCGATAAAAGTTATCGCAGCCAAACCTATGCTGAGACAAAACTGATAATTAATATTCCATCGGGAAGCAAAAGCCACAACCGCAATAATTATTTTAGGGAAAAGTATGCGGTGGTTGCTGTGCAAAGCCCAAAAATCGTTAAAAGTTACATTTCCCCCAGCTATTTTTTCAAAAAGGCTAGCTAACCTCCACTCGTCATCAACGGGAACGTTAACGCTAAAATTCGCTACAAATCCGATTAACAAGATAACAGGAATTAGATAGAGAGTAAATAAAATATTTTTTTTCATGAATGTGCGATCGCACTGATTGCCATCACCATTTTATATCAAACCCGGTTAAATAATTTTTATCAAGTTTGTAGTGAAGACTTCACTCCTCATAGTTTGGGCCGATAGGGACTTGCATTCCTTACTACAAACAAGTTGAAAAACATCACACATAGAAACCCGGTTTCTTCAAGAAACCGGGTTTCCGAACAGCCTAAAAGTCTCGCGTTCAATTCGGTTAACCGAATTACTTAATAGTCTTGAACGTATCCATTTTCCCAGTAAATCGGTTGATAAACATCTGCAAAACACTCCGCTTGCCGATATTGATATTAGAACTCACGGACATTCCAGACTGCAAGTTAACCTCAACTTGATTTGCCTTGCCCTTGTTCAAAAGAAACTTCTGATTCTTGAGCTTAATTTTGGTTTTGAAAGCGTAGTATTTCCGCAGTTCAGTAGGAGGCTCAGCATCGCTGCTAATCTCTTTCACTTCACCCTCAGCAGTACCAAACTCCAGAGCCGGGAAAGCTTCTACATTCACTTCCACAGGCACACATTGGTATTTCGTCAAACCCAGTTTCTCTCTGTTAATTTCCTTCTCTGGACAAACGCAACTTTTACCTTTTTCGCAGTCAATCTTTTCTCCGTCTAATTGTTTGCCGTGATACGGTTCCAATTTTTCCCGCTTCTGTCTCAAAGCATCCAATACCAGAGCCACATTGCTGTTTTCCAGGTAAACAACTGCTTCCAAACCGTTTTCGTCATCCAAAACCTTGAGTAGTTTTTCAGTTTGCTGCGCTTCGTAATAAGCTTCTTCACAGCGTTTTGGGCGCGGTTCACCCGGTTTGATCACTGAGTTAATAATGGATTGGCATATCGGATCTTTCGCTATATCCAACTTAGAATTTTCCTTCGTAGAAGGTTTCAAATCGAATATAACGCCGGATACCGGAGCCTTCAGAACTTGAGTATCGCGGTTTTGTTGAGCCTTTTCTAGCTGAGCGTTCACCTCGGACAACTTTTTCAGGTTTTCCACTTTGAAGCGGCTTAGCTGAGAATCGCTGCTGGCAATTTGTTTCTGGTTTTCAGCAATTTTGGTATAAAGTTCTTTCGCCCAGGAATCCTTGGTGTTTTTTAACTGTTCTTGGGCGCGGCTGATGGACTCCTGAATGCGTGCTTGCTCTCCTTGCTGACGCTGTATTTCAGCAGTAATTTTTTGGATATCACCTTGACGTGCGTTAATTTCGCCTCGGCGCGTATTGATTTCACCTAGGCGCGTGTTAATTTCGCCTTTGCGAGAGTTGATTTCACCTTCGCGCTGCTTGATTTGATCTTGCTGTTTGAGAACGTCGCTTTGGCCTCTGAAAACATCTTGTTCCTGTTTTTCTTTTTGCAGTTCAGCGATGGCTCCTTCCTGCACCAGGGGGGCGAGTCTGCCTAGAATGTTTTGATTCGACTTCAATACTTGTTGAGATTTCGCTAACTGTTCTTCGGCTAAATCTTTCTGGGCCTGGGCCGATTTTACTTGCTCTTTCGATGAAGTTAACTGCTGCTGGGCATAATTTAATTGGTTTTGGGCAAAACCAAATTGTTGCTGTGCTACGGTCATTTGCTCGCCTGCGGCTTTCTCAGCATCCTCAGCTTGCTTGAGTTGTTTTTCCAACTCCTGAACTTGGCCTTGAGCGGCAGCTACGCGAGACAGAAACTCCGATCGATAATTAACATAAAGTCCTTGCTGGGCTGCATCAAAATTTCCGCTAGCTCCCCGATTGAGGTACAGTTCGTCAATCAAAGCTTGCAGCACTTGATTTTGTGCCGTGAGGCTCTGTCTGTCCTTGATTGTTGATTCTAGGTTAGAAGGAACAGCGCCTTGAATTTTGCCGTTGACAACATCTTCGTAAAATTTATTTTCCTTTTCCAGAGCTTCTTTAGTTTTCTGTATCGATGTTAAATCGGCACTGGGTGCAAGGGGATTGAAAGTGAGCAGAGGCTGGTTTTTTTCCACACGATCGCCATTTTCAACGTGAAGTCTCACCACAGCGCCCGTAGCAGGTGCTTGGATGTCTCTAGCACCATCTTTGAGCTCCAATTGACCCACAGCGGGGACAGCTTGCTCTACGCTAGCAAAATAAGCCCAAACTACAGCAGAAGTGGTCATCAGCATGATCATCCACAAAAACAAGTGCGACCAAATCGCTGGTTTTTCGAGAATGACTGGTTGCTCAGAAAGTATTAACGATTTCATAGCCATTTGTTAGTTCTCAGTTGTTAAGCGTTAGTGAGCAGTTGTGAGTTGTTAGATATCAGGTATTCGATGACTCTTGTTGTTGGAAGAGGCAGTAGTAACGTCCTTTAAGAGCCATTAATTCTTTATGAGTTCCCCGCTCGACTACCGAACCTTGATCCATCATAATAATTACATCAGCGTTTTGGATGGTAGTCAGGCGGTGAGTAATGAAAAACACCGTGCGGCCGGCGAAAGCTTCTGCTAAGTTATTGCAAACTTGGCGTTCAGAATGGTAGTCTAGGGCGCTTGTAGCTTCGTCCAAAATCAGCAGTTTCGGGTTTTGCAAAATCGTGCGGGCGATCGCCAAACGCTGCCTTTGACCCCCAGAAAGCGACGAACCCCGCTCTCCAACTATCGTATTGTAGCCAGCAGGCAAACTCATAATAAAATCGTGAGCTACCGCTAATTTCGCAGCTCGCACAATCTCATCCGTACTCGCATCGGGATTGCTCAGAGCAATATTTTCCTGTACCGAGCAGTTAAAGAGCAAAGTATCTTGGAGAACTACCCCAAGTTGGCTGCGGAGCGAATATAATTCCACCTTGGCAATGTCGTACCCATCAATAAAAATCCGGCCCGACAGCGGCGGATAAAGACGCTGCAACAACTTCATCGCGGTACTTTTACCCGAACCGCTTCCCCCCACAATTCCCACAAAACTGCCAGCGGGAAATTCCAAATTCACATTAGCCAATTGCAGTGGACCGCTCTCCAAGAATCGGAAGGAAACCTCCTCATACGTAACCTGCCCTTGAATTGCCGGCAGCGGGATATTGCTCCGGTCTTCATCGCTGGTTTCGGTCGGCGTATCGACCACATCCTTGAGCATATCGATCGACATTGACACTTCTTGGAAACTCTGCCAGACGCTCACAAAACGCAGCAGCGAACCAGTCACGTTCCCGGAAATAATTCGGAAAGCAATCAACTGACCCAAAGTAATCTGATTTCCCAGTACCAAATAAGCTCCCACCCACAACTGAGCTAAGTTACCCACCTGGTTTAAAAAGCTGCTAACCGTACCGGCCGTAGTCCCGGTGATAATTGTTTTAAAACTGGCGGTAATGTATTTTGCGTAGCGGCTCGACCACTCCCAACGGGATTTCAATTCAATATTTTGAGCCTTAACAGTTTGAATCCCGCTGACTACTTCCACTAGATAAGATTGAGAGTCAGCAAAACGCATATTTCTCTGTTTGATTAGGCGCAGCACCAGCGGATTGATTAGAACAATCATCAGCCCCAGTATCGGTACCACTGCCAAAGATACAAACGTTAGCTGCACGCTGTAGGAGAGCATAACGGCGACGTAAACCACCGAAAATACTGCATCAAGAACCACTGTCAGAGCTGTACTCGTCATGAATTCCCGAATCTGGCCCATCATGCTGAATTTGTAAACCAGATCTCCCACGCGCCGATTATCAAAGTAATTTTGGGGCAGCCGCAGCAAGTGATCGATTACCTCCGCACTCAATCTGACATCGATGCGGTTTGAGGTGTCTATAAACAAAAAGGTGCGTAAACCGTTGAGCAGTCCTTCAAACAGAGCAACACCTAACAGAAATGCCCCCAAAATATCCAAGGTGTCAATGCTGCGCTGACCTAATACTTTATCAATAATTATTTGGCTGATTAATGGGTTGGCAAGACCAAATAGCTGTACAAAAAACGAAGCGAGCAACACCTCAAAAAACACTGTCTTGTGTTCCATGAGAGCCGGCACAAACCACCAGAAGCTGAACTGCTCTTTTTGTTCGACTTGCGGAGCTTGCAGCAGCAGGACTTCTCCCTGTTCGCCCCAGATTTCTTTAAACTGAGGTATCCGCTTCCGCATCAATCCTTTTTCGGCTGTCGCCATCACCAATTCTTGCTCGGTAATGCTGTAAATAATGGCAAAGCTGTCTTCCCATTTAATCATTACCGGGGCTTTGATGCGGTTGATGGCATCGGCTGGCACTTGCGCCAATTGGGGCGTGAGGCCGATGCTTTGGGCGATCGCCCCGCAGGCTTGGATGCTGATGGAACCGGCGGTTTTTAACTGATTTTCTAGAACTTTGCGGATGATATCTCGACGAAATTTGAGGCCGAAATACTTGCTCAACATTTGGAAGCAAGCTAGCGGGGCGTCAATCTGCCCTTTGGCGCGGAAAACTGGGTATCTTGCCGCATCCTTTGGTTGGTTTGTTGGTGGTTCTGGGGGACGGTCTGGGCCCGGTAGAACCTCGATGAATTTTCCGCCGGGCGGATTCTGCCCAGGGCTTACTATCTCTGTCGTGCCATTTAATGAGTCTGTTTCGGGTTGGGGTTCTGGGGGTTCCCGGAAGCCGACCAAGCGAGCACCGAGGCGACCTTCTACTTTTAAGGATTTGGCTGCGTTTTCCACAGAGAAGCGGCTGCCGGTGGGAAAGTCGCCCAAGACGCCGCTGCTGACGAGCCAAACTCGATCGGCATCTAGCTCTTTGGCGATGTCTTGAGTTTTTTTGTTGCCGTTTGGCACGTTGACAACTGTAGCGTCTTGCCAAGCTTGCAGGGTGAGTTCCTTGAGATTGGAAGTGCCGTCGGCTTGGCGCTGCAACTCCAGGCTCAACAGTTCAAATACTTCGCTCAAGGAACAGTGTTCGCGAAAGGCTTCTCCAAAGGTCGGCTGTTTTTCCAGTACGCTCAGGAAATCTTCGGCGGGTAGGACGATCGCGATCACATCTGTAGAGGCGATCGCCGTTTCGCAGGGAACTCCCCTGAGCAAGCCAGCCCAGCCGAGAATTTCCTGCGACTGCACCAAGCGTAAACTTACGTGGCGCTGCGAGCGCTGGTCAAATCCCAGCAGCCGGGCCTGACCTTGATAGATAATTGCCACTTGAGTCGGCATTTTTTCCCGTTCAAACAGGGGTTGCCCCGTCCGGTAGCCGAGGAGTTGGCATTTAGCCACCAAGGCTGACAGAGCCGTCTCTGAGAGCCGATCAAAGGGAGGTGTTTGAGCTAGGAAATCCTGAATCTGAGAGAGGGAAACAGCGGAAGAAGTCATGATATTGAAGACACGGAAGAGAGGGGCTGTAGCGGGCCTATTTGCGAGATCTGTTCGGCGAGCCAGCTTTCAAAGAGTTCGTTAATCAAGTGCAGCCGCATCGATTCATCGAGCTGGGCCGGCATGAACTTTTCTAGTCGAATAATTACCATCCATTCTGCCAGAGGACGCGGCGTCCAGAGTTGATTTGGCTGGCTGACGGACAAAAGTTTGCTGATTGCCGGGTGGGGCTGGCTGAGGGGTACTGGGCCCAACAAGCCACCGGACTTGGACTCTGGCCCTTCGGAAAAGTCGCGGGCCACTTCGGCAAAGGTTTGTTCCCCTTCGAGGATGCGAAAGTAAAGTTCGTTTGCCAGTGCTGGATTTTTGGTGCGTACCAGGGAATAGACTACGTGGTCTAGGCTGGCTTTGCGGGTTAAAAAATAATTATCTACTTTAGGTCTCCAAGTGGCTTGCTTAAATTTTTCGATCAGCAAGGGCCTGACGGCCATCTCTTGAAGTTCTTCTTCCGTCATGTTTTGGCCACGCAGCCAAGCTTCTTTGGCTTCGGGGGCTGTCAGTTGGTGTTGTGCCAGAAAGTTCTCCACGGCGGATTGGCGTTCTTCGTCGCTGCAACTAAAGGATGCGATTGCTTGGTCTACTATTACACCGCGTAAGAATTGCGGCATTAACTGGTACCGCTTCAGGAGCGATGGCATATCCTGAGCTTGCAGTAATTTATCGCCTATTTGAAAAAGTCCTGTCATTTTTTTATCTCCAACTGACTTGCGCTTCCCCTTTTAATTTAGCTGTGGCAGGAAAAGAGCGACAACCACTAACCCCTCGATTCCCCGATGATAGCAGACCGTCAGTGGGCTAGCGCTATTGCTGTCTATTTCTTGACGCTCTGCCTAGCGAGGGGTTCCCCGCGGGTCTCAGAATGGTAGTGGGATGCGAGAGTGGGAGAGTGGGAAAATCTTTACTTCTGCCCTCTTCCTTCTTCCCTCAACATCCATCCGTTAAATCCCGTAAACAGCTTAGTTGCTGAACTTCCTTCTTCCTTCACCCTCGGAATAGTCTTTCAAAGAGTGTGCCGAGTTGGGTCGAGCAAGCGCGACTGTCGAGATATTTCGGGTTTGCCGCCATTTTGTGATCGATTTGATCGCGGTAGTGCCGGCGCAGTTCGGGGTTGGTTCCCAGTGCTATGCTGAGTTCTAAATAAGAGTTCTTGCTGTCTGCTACCAGTTCCGGAATTAGCAGTTCTTCGAGCACGGCGGCTGATTGTCGCGATCGCCCTGTTTGCCCTTTTCTTACCACTACAGGCAACCCCACCCACAGCGCTTCTGCCGCATAGCAGGCACTGCTGTATGGATAGGAGTCTAAATATATATCAGCCAATTCCAGACATTTTATGTAATCTGCGCGAGATGGCAGCGCTTTAATCACAACTAAGCGCTTTTTGTCAACACCAAATTCGGCAAAGAGCGATCGAATTTGGTTGTAAAAAGGCACTGTCGGATATTTTTCATTGCCGGAACTAAAGGGATACAAAACTAAAAGAGAATTCGGTACGGCAGCAATAATTTTTGCCCAAGTTTCTCTCAATTCTGGGATAATTGTAAAAGCTGGAGCGCCGGACATGAACACTACAGATTCCTCAGTGGCTCCCCAACTGCTACGAGTCGGTTCAACTATGGCAGGTGCTGAGCCTACACTATAGCTAAAACAAACTCCTGAGCCTTTTAAAGTAATTAATTTTTCGCGATACTCTGCTGCTGCACCTGCGGGCAATGTCAAATCTCCGGCAATGAAATAATCAATATTTGGGGCGCCCGTGGTGGCGGGGGTTGATGCACCGGTAGCTATTTGCACCCGCGCTAGTCGGTGCAGGCACAGCAGGGCGCTTGGTTGAGAAGTGTCGGTAGTATTGGTGCAGATTAGCAGAATATCTAAATCGTGCGATCGAATTTCTCGAACTTGATTGGGCAAATCTTCTGACAGTTGCACCAGTGTGTCGGCGAAATTTTCGCAATATTTCCCCAGTCGCTCGTCTTGTACCTGGAAATAGTACACGATTATTTCAAATTTGCTTCTGTCTAAATATTCAAAATTCGTAATTGCAGCACGAGTCTCGGCTTCCTCACTAATTTTATCAAGCAAAAAGCCAACTCTAATTTTAGTTATTCCAGGTTTTATCTCAGGAAAATTACATTCTAGTTGACAGCCGATATTTTTCAAATAAAATTCCATAATATCAGCTCGATGACTCAATATATTGAGCAGATTTATCTCGCTCAAATACAAAGCTTGGAAACTAACTCTTTTCGCAATAAAAGCCGCCAAATAACGCCACACTTCTGAATCAGGAAAACTGGCTATATTAGCAGCGACATACTTGATTAACTGCTGGAAATATTCAGAGTACCTTTCTATTTCCCAGTTTTGTTTAAAATAACCGGGAGACTGAAAGATAAATTTCAAAAAGTCGTCGAAAAACCACTGGGGAATTGCTGCATTTTTATACTCAAGTGGCAACTGATAAGCGTCGCGGTACAGCATCGCTGCGAGGAGATATTGCATCTTCTCGGCAATTTCCCCTTCTTCAGCAAGTTTCGAGGATAACTGCTGGACAAAACTTTGTTCTTCCTCAGTTAAAGTTTCATTTTTGAGGGCGCTATCTAGGAGCAATTTATGAGCTTTTCCGGCGTCTTGTGAGTAAGCCGTTTCTAATTTTTTCGCTGGCAAATTCAGCCAATATTCCGCTAGCTGTTGGCGGTAGTGGCGCAGCGCGAGAAGAGGCTGTTTTGAGGGTAATTTATTATTGTATTGCTCCAGCATTGCTGACAATTCCGATAAACTCGGCTGGGTTCTCAATGCCAGCTTTTGGCGGATTGTCTGTTTGATTTGTTGATCCAGGAAACTGTAATCAGGACTATTTAGTAGTTTTTTGTAAAATCTTACTACATCCTTATGATTTTCCCCAGCCGCGAAGTTTTTCCAAGTTTGTTGTTCGGGATGAATCCGCAGTGAAGACAGTTTTTCATCTACAAATCCGATGTGATAGTTCCCCATGATTCGCCACCACATATCTAAGTCTACATACTGAGATAATCCCGAATCAAATAATCCTATTTCTTCAAAGACTCGCGCAGCAATTAAGACGGTACTCGGTTCGCCGATTTTGTTGATGGGGTTGCTCAAGCAGTTAGTATCTGCTAGTAAGTCTTTTCCGGGCTGAATAGATTTTAAATTCGACCAGCTTTTATGCAAATCTTTAATTGATTGGGAAGCTCTCCGCAAAATCGGGTTAGATTCATCTTCAGCTATGGTGATGCCGCGCGGGGAGAAAACCATACCTATTTCTGGGTTTTGTTGGGCGACGGCGACCATTTTTTCAATACATTCTGGTGCGAGCAAGTCATCTTGAAACAGAAATTTAATGTATTGACCGTTTGCTTGAGAAATGCAAAAATTCCAGTTTTGTGATAAGCCGTAGTTGCGGTGCAGTACGATGCGGAAATCGAGTGAGGTTTGCGATTGGAATGATTGTGCGATCGCAATTGTTTCGTCTGTGGAACCGTCGTCGGATATAATCAGTTCTATGTTAGGGTAAGTTTGGGCCAAAGCACTTTTGATTGCTTCCCCAATAAATTTTTCTCCGTTGTATGTCGGAATGCAAATGCTAACCTTCGGCTGCTCGTTTTGTATTTCTCCTTTTGATTGACTTTTTTGCTGTGATGGGGGCAAGTATGCCCTAATTTTCGCAGACTTTGCTTTGGCTGTTCCTGACAGAGGTATGCTTTGAAAGTTATCGGTAATCTCGGCAATATATTCGAGACGTTTTCTAATTTTATTACCTGTAACTTGCGGGTTGAGTAAGTTCTGAATTTCCTCGGCCGCTATCGCTCCAATTTCTTGAGCTTCCCGGTAATTGTTAAAGACGTACCGCATTAAATCCGCCGTGTGTTCGACATCCGCTTGGGCCCAAACATTGCCTTTTTTGTAAGGCCCGCAATCTTTCTCAATTGGGATTAACTTATACTTGACTAAATAGCTGTTGCCGACATTCATAAATTCTGTATTTGATGAATAGCCGGTGGCAATTACGGGTTTGCCGTAAAACATGGCTTCAGCCATGGTTAAGCCAAATCCTTCGCAGCGGTGCAGCGATACATAACAGTCGCAATTATAGAGCAAGCCGTTAAGTTTATTTTTGGACAAATACCCGTCTAGATGTTTGATATTGGAATTATTTGCTATGGCTGAGTTTAAGGATGCTTGCGCCGCTGAAAACTTGTTAGAATTAGAAGATTTGATGACCAATAATACGCTGTTATTTTCCCCAAAAGCTTGTTTAAATGCTTGAATTGTCGCTAAAGTATTTTTGCGCTCTATGAGGCTGGAAAAGTCGAATACAAACAAGAAAATAAATTTATTTTTCGGTAAATTCAGTGCTTCTCTGTTCAGGGAAGGTGCGGGGAGAGCAATACTAGGCATGATTTTGATAACGGGAATTGGCGCTACTGCGGCAATTGCTTCGGCGCAATAGTTGCTGTAAGTCCATATTTCGTGAAAGTGATTAAATCCTGGCTGCCATTCTGGGGGAAATGCGGGAAGTTCCCAGGCCCAAAAGCCGATATTGTATTTGTTTTCAAAATAGGTGGAACCTGTATGTTTGATAAACGTTGTAACTTCGTCGGCGTTGACTTGAATTAAGTTTACGGGATGGGGATTGTCTTGGCTAAAATTTTGATAGGTGGTGTCTTTCTTGCGGTGGGGACTGCGGGTAAAATTGTTTAGGGCGAAGGGAATCCCGGCGGCTTCTGCAGCCCTGATATTGGCTCGGACACCTTCTCCTATGCCAAATTCGCCGTTGATGTAGCCGGCGATGTTCATTCCTAGATTAGGGTTCATAGTTTTAATGTATTTAGCAGCGTGTAGTGTGGATTTTTTGAGAAGAAACCGAATTAATTGATCGGCTTAATTGCGCTAAAAAAGGGTAGGCTAGAGAAAAAAATATAATTTTGCTGAATATTTGCTAACATATAGCAAGACTAAATCATTTGTGAATTTCTTACTTTCTCCCCGAACCCGCGGGGAGGGTTGGGGTGGGGTAAAAAATTTACGACTCCTGCAAGGATTGCTATATAGCAATCCAGGAGGATTGGTGAATAAGATTTAAAGGAAACACTCTTAAGGCAGAACAAGAGAAGAGAAAGAAAAAAAGTTCGCAACTGAGAATTTAATGCTTGACAAAGATAGCGATCGCCATTGTATACTGGCATCGCAATGCTAACCTTCGGCTGGTCGTCTGTTGGCATGGGTTGCTCTGTATTATTTTACGATAAACTAATCAGGAATTTTAGAGAAAGTGATCGATCGCGCCAACCACGACTTCTTGAAGCTGCTACCGCCGGATGCTAAAGTCATTGTTGAAATTGGCTGCGGTACGGGCTCGACGGGCGAACAGTACAAACTGATCAATCCCCATTGTCAGTATATTGGCATTGAATGCGATCGAGAAAAAGCCCAAATTGCAGTCGATCGCCTAAACTGGGTGACGGTAGCCGATATTGAAGAAATTGCCCTCGAAAGTCTCGACATCGCCCCAGGAACCGTCGATTGTTTGGTTTTTGGCGACTTGCTACCCTATCTCAAAAACCCTTGGGAAGTCCTCAAGCAGTACAGTGCTTTGCTGAATCCAGAGGGGCAAATTCTCGCTAGAATCCCTAATGTTCAATACTGGCGACGGATTGTCAATCTCTTGCGGGGACAGTGGGAGAATCCCGACAGTAAGATGCAGCACTGGTTTACCCTAGAAAGTATTAAATCACTATTTGCTCAAGCCGGATTGCAGGTTTACGAATTTCAAGGGAAGGGACACAAAACCGAAAATTTTGTCCACTTTCAGGAATTACTGCATCCAATGGTAAAGGCTTTAGAACTAACATCGAGCAGCTTTGCTACGGAAACAGGTGCTGAACATTATATCGTGCGATCGACCAAATCGACCGTACCTGCGCGCAGACTGCTGATTCAGACTATCATTATGGCTCCTACAGGGTGCGATCGTGTGCGAGTTTTGGAACCGGATAAATTTAGCGCTACAATTCCCGGTGTCCGCACCGTATCCGGCGTGAAAACAGCAGAATTAATTCCCCCCCTGCTGGGAGAAGAAAAAGTCTTCATCTGGCAGCGGACAATCATGCAATATCCCGCCTACATTCCCCAACTCAAAGAACTGTTGCAACAAGGCTATTTAATAGTAGCTGAAATTGACGACAATCCCATCCGCCGCCGCGAATATGCAGATAATAATTACCTCAGCTATCGCGGCTGTCACTGCGTTCAAACTTCTACAGAACCGCTAGCAAAAATTTTGCGGCACTACAATCCTAATGTTGCAGTATTTCCCAATCAATTAGCTTATTTACCTCCGCCGCGAATTTATCCGACAGAAGATACAGTCACAATTTTTTTTGGTGCACTCAACCGCGAAAAAGATTGGCAGCCGATTATGGCAGCGCTAAATCGAGTTTTAGTCGCACACAAACCCCGAATTCGAGTTAAAGTTATCCATGACCGCCGATTTTTTGAAGCGTTGCAAATACAGCAAAAAAAATTTGAACCATTTTGCAGCTACGAACGGTATCAAGAAATCATGTACAGTTGCGATATAGCTTTGCTGCCGCTTGTTTCCAACCCGGTTAACGAAACGAAATCCGACTTAAAATTTATTGAATGTGCAGCGCGGGGAGTAGCGGTGCTGGCCAGTCCCACTGTGTACGAACATTCAATTGTCGAAGGTGAAACCGGATTGATTTATCGATATGAAAAAGAGTTTGAAACCAAACTAAATTCGCTGATTTCTGACACTTCTCGGCGCCGGGGAATAGCCGCTAATGCTTACGAATGGGTGCGCGACAACCGCTTGCTGTGTGGGAACTACCGGCAGCGGCGAGATTGGTACTTACAGATGCGGGAAGAGTTGCCACGTTTAAATGCTGAGTTGCGCGATCGCCTGCCGGAGTTATTTACCGACTAAATGCGGTAAAATTTATAGGCTATTGTGCGATCGTTCTGTTTTATTGTTTAATTTCTAATTGTTAATCCACACCAATGCGAATTCTCTTCACTATTGCTCACTTTTACAATCCCAGCGGCGAGGGGAAACACGCTTCCCAGCGAAATGATCCGCAACCACGACTCAATGCTTTAACAGCTTGCGTGACAGCGCTGCAAGCTTTGTACGGCAAATCTCAGTCCATGATTGACATTAGCGAATGTGTAACTATCCCAGCCAATCAATCTCAACAGCACGAAATTGACATTGTTATTTGCACTACTCAAGGCTATCATCTCTTGCCTCAACTGCCAGTGCAGCCCAGATGTTTTATGCACCACGCTACCAAATGCGAACCGCTGCTATTGGGGTTTGAGTGTCAAGCAGTTTTGCGAGCGTGTCTAGACAAATACGATTATTTTTGTTATTTGGAAGATGATTTAATTCTGCATGATCCGTGGTTTTTTAGTAAATTAAAGTGGTTTACGCATCACGGGGGAAATGGGAATTTGCTGCAACCTAATCGCTATGAAATAGCGCCTAAAGGCGCAGTGTTTAAAGCATATGTTGATGGTGATTTAGCAGACTCAGCTACTTCTCAGTTTCAAAAAATAGAGGAGCAGCGGCAGTTAATGGGAAAAATCATGGAACAAACAGTCGCTTTTGAGCGGGCGTTGAATCCTCATTCCGGCTGCTATTTTTTGAATGCGGAACAGATGGCACACTGGGCTAAGCAGTCTCATTTTTTGGACAGGGATACTAGCTTTATCGGCCCGCTGGAAAGTGCCGCGACTTTAGGAATTATGCGGACTTTTAGAGTTTACAAGTCAACTCCTTCCTATGCTAATTTTTTGGAGATTCAACATTTTGGAACGAGTTTTCTGAATTTGATTGGTAATAAGGTGAGGGTGCCGGAAGCAGGATGAGTCGCTGCGTGGGGGCGGGTTTTGTGTTAATATTGTCTGCGGTTGGTTCGGATTGTGGACTCGGGCACGCCTCTAACGGCTTCGGATATATAACAACGCATCAACTGATTATTCTAGGGATGCAAAACATCGCCTATTTTAACTGTGCCACTGTCGATAATTTTGGCTAAAACTCCTGTTTGTGCGTGACCGAATTCCTGTTGCAGTAAACTAAGTAGGGAAATATCCCGATCGCCCGTTTCTGGATTCACTTCTATATTGACACAGCGACCGATTCGTGCTGTAACTTCTATGCGCGCCGTGCCTAATTGAAACTGTTTTCCGATCAACTCAAATTCTGACCAAGCTGCCATACCTTCTAGCACAATGTTCGGGCGAAATCGACCCACGTCAATGTTCTGAACAGCGATTTCTGTTAATTGGTCTAATGTGGCTTGACTGACTAAAGAAATGTGTACGGGTTCTCGATCGGGATAACGAGTTTCGCCGCTGGTGTCGCCCACTAAGTGCAAAGGTGCAAACTGCGGGTGTCTCGCTTCTTTTGTGGGTTCAATTGCGGCCAGATATTCTGTGAAAAAAGCGCCGATGCGATCGCGCCCCGCTGCTGTCTTCGTTTCTGCGGATAATACTTCAACTCCTTGACGCTTGACTGTTAAAACCGTCGTTTCCGGTTGATAATCACATTCCAAAGCTGCTAACACAGGCCAATCGTTTTGAACGGCAAAATGTTTTTTGCTCATCCAAGGCACATTATCTGCGGGCATCTTAGCAGCTTCAAGATTATCTGCAAACATTAAGGCAAAAGCTCGATCGCCCTTAATTCCGTGTCCTGCTGTTAAAGCAAACTCCGACATTGGTTGCGGTGTCAGCCCTTTAATTGGATAAATAAATAACTGTTTTATTGTTGCTACTGTCATATTTTTTTTAGCTTTGCTTCTATTTATAATGAACTTTGCTTCTATTTATAATGAACTACAGCCCCCTTAAAAAGCCGATATAGGGGGCATAAGCTATTTCACAAACATTAATAAAATTGCTATAAAAACCCGCTTAAGCTAGCAATTCATAGCGACGGATATCTGGAGGCCCAACCGCCAAACCGTCTAATTTCTGCACTGCGTCTTGAATGTGAGTTGAACCGAGATGTAGTTCGAGCAAATCTGCACTTTCCCACTCTTCAACAAACGTAAAATCTGTGGGATCGGCTTGATTTTGCAGGAGTTCGTATTTGAGGCAGCCTTTTTCTTTGCGAGTTGGCTCCATAATGCTCAGCAGCAGAGATTTAAGTTCTGCTACTTTGTCGGGAAAGGCGGCGAGGCGGGCGACTACTCGCAAGGTTGTTTTGGACATAGGAGAAAAAAGAAATAGATATGACGATCGAACTTACTGATTTTTATTTGGCAAACTCAGCAACACACGATTTTACTTAAAATAACCTAAAGAGGTCGATCGGTCAACGGCGGCCTAATCAGTCCTGGACGCGCTCAAGTCTCAGAAACCCGGTTGCTTCCCAAATTCTTCGCTACCAACCCCACAGCGTCGTATAGACCGGATTTCTTGATATATTTTGGCGAATATTGGAGAAACTCAATCTTTGGGATAAAATCGCTTGTTTTCTGTAGAATATTCCCAGGCGAGATCCTCCGGGTCTTTTTCGCGGCTCCACTGAGCAAACTCCGGCTTAAGTTTCCACTTGCCGATCGTAGTTGCGTGAACTTTGAACCTGCGGGAGAGTTCCGTCTGGGTAAAAGAGATTTTGGGCTTTTCAGGAGTCTTGGTTTGAGTAATGGGGAATAAATTGGGTTTTTTATCTTGTGCTTTTTCCCGATTTGTGGGAGGCTCTTGAACAGCTATTGCCGCATTAGGTGTTTCGCTGGGAGTAACAGTTGGAGCTATTTGAAAATAATACAAAATTCCGCCTTGTTCTGTCACTTCAAAATCTGCGGCAAATTCCGAAGCTCGTTCGTCAAGATACTCTTGAACCTTTTCTCCGGGGAGTTTCGCATTCATCGCCAAATCTAAAGCCGTAACTCGCCCTTGATTTTCCTTAATCAACTTGTAGAAAACCGAGTCTAAATGAGCGAGTTTATGTTTTTGCTGCTGCTGGTAGAGCTTGTAAGCCCAAGCAATGCCCGCTGTGGTGGCGATCGCCCAAAACATCGTTCCCGACTCGAAACTGGCAACCGCCGTCAAGGAAATAGGCAAAAGCAGGGTAAGATATCCCCAAATGCTTCCCTTCTTTAGGTTATTGCTGTTTTTGACCATAGTTCCTAAACAGGTACGTAGTTTAGCTTATACCAATTTAAGGTGAAGTGGCACATATCTCGATCCCCCTAAATCCCCCTTAAGAAGGGGGACTTTGAGAAGAATCTTGTCCCCCCCTTATTAAGGGGGGTTAGGGGGGATCAGATTCTATGCAGCCTCATAAAAAATTGGTATTAGTAGAGCGTGTCTGAATGCCGCGAAAGTTTTACGACAGTCGATATATCGGCTAATCGCTGACCCACTCTACGACAAAATCCCAGAATCTACTTTTTTTGCAACCGAGGGTTCATGTACTTTTTTCGCAAACAGATTGCCATCCTGCTGATAGTTGTTGCTTGCTGTACGCTGACGATTAGTTGCAGCGATAGCCGAGCTGTCCAGTGTACTAAATTTACTAAAATTGTCAACAAAGGCAACGCTCTCATTGATGTTAATAAAGACAGCAACGATGCTGCAACGACCGACAACTTAGCTAAAAATTTGAACGTGATAGCAAATGAACTGGAGGCTCTGAGAATAACAGATCCAACCCTCAAAGAAATTAAGGAGCCATCTGTTAAATCTTTCCAGGAAATTAGTCAAGCACTCGGCGACATAAGCAAAAGTCTTCAGGCTGGAAATCTGGCTTCTACAAGTATAGAAGGTCGAGAGCAAATCAAAACAGCTCAAGCAGATATTATTAGAGCCGGACAGCAGGCGAATCAAGCAGCCGCAAATCAAGACGCTTTGACTAGCAAACTGATTAATTATTGTAAGAGCGATCGCTAAAGGCTAAGAGTTTTGAGTTTTGAGATGGCCACGCGAACCCCAACAACGCACAGCGGGTGAATGAATTTGAGGAATGCGTCGCCTTCACCTACTATCTACCCCTTTCCAATTACCCACTTTAGTGATGAATTTCTAAATTCAAAATATACTGACCGAGTTGTACTTTTTCCGACCACAACTCATATTCTAACCGTAGGTGATCCGGTTCCGGCTTTCCTGTCAGAGTCAAGTTGCGAGTGAAGTTACGGAGTCGCAACTGTTCGGGAGTCGCCAGCGAGTCGCCCTGAAGCCAATAACGGCTCAGCCCGTACATTCCTCGTTCCCAGCAGTGGCGGTAACTGTATTTGCCGTTTCCTTGCATGGTCATAATGACTCGATAGGGCGAAACTTCTAGCCAGAGCAACCGGGGTTTTGTAGTTGGGGGCAAGACAGTAACTTGCTCGGTCGATTCGTCGGAGTCGTCGGCAAATTGGCGATCGATTATTGCGGGTTCATGCAACAACAAGTGAAAGCGATCGTTGTCTTTTTGATAAAGGGTAGCACCGGTTTCAACGAATGACCACAAAGGTAAATCTGTGGATACCAGCGATAAACTTACAGGCTTGCGGTGATGGGTCAGCATAAATAAAAGTTTAGGAGTTGTTGTGAATTGGGCGGTTTGAGATGTGAGATTTGAGGCTTTATATTTTAGATTCTAGATTAGATAGTTTCCAAATTCCGGAGCTTTTGCTTAAAAAAAGGAAAAATGTACAACTCGCCATCGAAAATCTAAAATTGTTTAGTCAAAATTCAATCATCTGGTTGATAACTGAGAGCAGGACATGAAATCTACGCAGATACACGGATAATATTTGTGAAATTAATGTGTAATTAATGTGAAATCCGTGCGGTTGCGTCCGTCCTCCCTTGTCGCCGATAACTGATAGCAGACTGTGGGGGCAAGTTTAATCAGTCTTTGAGTTAACCGGACACATTGGGAAAAAACCCGCAGGCCGTACAAAAGACGACTGACTGAGGACTGGGAAAAAGGTAGGATAGCTAACGCCATCCAATCCTAGTTTATCTCAATGCAAGCTGACATTATCACTACTACGCTTCTTGACAAAAGCCAAACTTTAAGCATTCAAAAACCGACCTCGGGCTTGTCGCTGGTGGGGAGGATTCGAGTTCCGGGCGATAAGTCGATTTCTCACCGAGCTTTGATGTTGGGTGCGATCGCCCAAGGTGAAACTACAATTGAGGGACTGCTGCTAGGAGAAGACCCCCGCAGCACCGCTAAATGTTTCTCGCTCTTGGGAGCCAAAGTTTCTGAACTCAACGCGGAACGGGTGACAGTCCGGGGCGTCGGAATTGGCGAGTTAGAGGAGCCTGTGGATGTCTTGGATGCTGGCAATTCCGGCACGACGATGCGGCTGATGTTGGGAATTTTAGCCTCTCATCCGGGGCGTTTTTATGCAGTAACGGGTGACAGTTCTTTGCGATCGCGCCCCATGTCGCGCGTCATTAAACCGCTGCAACAAATGGGAGCGCAAATTTGGGGCCGAAAAAGCAATTCTTTAGCTCCTTTAGCGATACTGGGACAGCAGTTAAAACCGATTCACTACCATTCTCCGATCGCCTCGGCTCAAGTTAAATCTTGCATTTTGCTCGCCGGTTTGATGGCAAGCGGAGAAACTACAGTCACAGAACCCGCTCTGTCGCGGGATCACAGCGAGCGGATGCTGCGAGCGTTTGGAGCCCAATTGAGCGTCGATCCAGAAACTTGCAGCGTGACAGTTACTGGGCCGACACAACTGCAAGGGCAGAATGTGATTGTACCGGGGGATATTAGTTCGGCGGCATTTTGGTTAGTTGCTGGGGCGATCGTCCCGGGTTCGGAGCTCGTAGTCGAAAATGTCGGCGTCAACCCAACTCGTACAGGCATTTTGGAAGCTTTGGAAATGATGGGCGCTGATATTGAACTGCAAAATCAGCGAGAGGCCGCCGGAGAACCTGTAGCGGATATTTTGGTTCGCAGTTCCGGTCAATTGCGGGGATGCACCATTGCTGGCGACTTAATTCCCCGACTGATTGACGAAATCCCTATTTTGGCAGTAGCGGCAATCTTTGCATCGGGTACTACAATAATTCGAGATGCGGCCGAGTTGCGAGTCAAAGAGAGCGATCGACTGGCCGTGACTGCTGCTGAACTCAACCGCATGGGAGCCCAAATTTCCGAGTTACCCGACGGTTTAGAAATTACCGGGGGAACTCCTTTGACCGGCGCGGATGTTGACAGCTACACCGACCACAGAATAGCGATGAGTTTGGCGATCGCAGCCCTCAACGCCACAGGTATTACTAACATTCACCGGGCCGAAGCTGCTGCCATTTCCTACCCCGACTTTACGGCTACTTTGCAACAAGTTTGCCATCCCAATTGAGAGCGGGACAGGGAGGAGAGGGAGAGGGACAGAGGCAAGAGTGGGAAAAATCCTCTTTCTGCCTTCTTTCCTATCTTTACCCTGCCCTTAGACTTCGCGATTCCTCAGCGAAGTCTAAGGGCAGGAACTGCGACTTCTGCTGAGCGTAGCGGAAGTAAGTCGAAGAATCTTCTTCCCTCTTTCTTCTTCCTTCTTCCTTCTTCCCTCTTCCTTCTTCCCTCTTCCTTCCATCCCTTACATCCACGCTTGCAAATCCGTTGCCGAACTTTCTTCGTTTAAGAATCTTTGCCTACAACTTGTTCTTTTAAAGAATCGATTTCCGTTAACAACTCTTGGCGATCAGAAGCCTTGAGTAGATAACGGTAAACAAACCAGCCCGTATATCCCATGCCAATCAACTCAAAAATTGGAGCTACCAAAGGGACATCATTAAGAGCATCTAAAACTCCCAGCATTACCTTAATACTAACACCGCCTGCCAGTATTAAACCAACAGTTACGAGGGGCTTTTGGTAGTCAGCAAAAAAATTGGAGACATAGGCTGGAAGTTCCGACAAAATTGTCAGAACTTGGTCTTTAATATCTTGGAATTGGCTCGTCGGTGTTTCTGTGGTTGTCACTGTAGTCATGACCCCCGGTTGGTCAGCCACCAGGTCTACTGTGACGATTTCAGTGACTGTTTGTGCGTCGTCAGAAAAGTTAGCTTGTGTCATTTGATACTTCCTCCGGTGTCAAGTAAAATTGCAGGCTGTGAGTTGCTGCCAGTATAATTCTCCGGCAATTAGCACAGCATTCGCACTGCAGGGACTAATTGATGAGACTAAGGCAGAGCTTCACAAATTGCAAGCAAAAATAAGGATAAGACTTGATTGTAAACAATTTCCCTCGTTGCCAAATCGCTCTTTTGACTCATTTTTTCACTTGATCGAGGTCGATTTGATTCGGGCAAGAGCGTCCTTGTTCAAAGTCGGTGATATTGGCGATCGTAGTTTCGGCGATATTTTTCAAAGCTTCCTCGGTGAAGAAAGCTTGATGTCCGGTAATCAGGACGTTGGGAAAAGTCAGCAAACGTTGAAAAACGTCGTCTTGGATGACGTGATTTGACAAATCTTCAAAAAACAGATCCGTCTCTTGTTCGTAAACATCTAAACCGAGGTAGCCAATTATACCAGACTTCAGTCCTTTGGTAACAGCTTTAGTGTCAATCAACTGACCGCGGCTGGTATTGATCAGCATCATCCCCGGTTTCATTTGCTCGATCGCCTCTGCACCGATCAAATGGTAAGTTTCTGGCATCAGCGGACAGTGAAGGCTGACAATATCAGAGGCGGCGAACAGTTCCGGGAGTGCGACGTATTCCATGCCTAGGGCGAGGCAATCTGCGTTTGGGAAAACATCATATCCCAGCAGGCGACACCCGAATCCGTGCAGAATTTGGGCAGTAATTGCGCCAATTCTGCCAGTCCCGACGATTCCCACCGTTTTTCCGTGGAGGTCAAAACCCAACAAGCCGTCTAGGGCGAAATTACCTTCGCGGACGCGGTTGTAGGCGCGGTGGATTTTGCGGTTGAGGGACAAAATCAGAGCGACTGCGTGTTCCGCGACGGAGTAGGGAGAATAAGCAGGAACTCGGAGGAGAGTTAGATCTAAATCCTTCGCTGCTGCTAAATCGACGTGATTGAATCCGGCGGATCTCAGGGCCAGCAAGCGGACGCCTTTTTCGGCGATCGCCCGCAGCGTTTTCGCGTCCAAGCAGTCGTTCACGAACGCGCAAACGGCCGGAAATCCAGCAGCCAAAACGCTGGTTTCTAGGGTCAGATGCGGTTCAAAAAAAACCAACTCGTGTTGACCGCCGACATTGGCTGCTGTCAGAAAAGTGCGATCGTAGGATTTGGTATTAAATACGGCTACCTTCATGCTTTTTGCCTGCAAACCTAGTAATAGTTGGAAATTCTTTTCACACAGTCCTGGACGCATCGGGGCGCTGAAACCGGGTTTTTTACCGAATTGCGGTCTACAACCCGTCTTTTCCTAAAAAAATCCGGTTTCTCAACAACCGTGCGTAAGTCCTATCAGATTAACTCTAAATTTTAGTAGAATGCCGTTGACCGAAACAACCCAGTTTCCACGCTCAATATACCTCTTGCAAAAATCGCCAACAATCTTGAAATTATCTGCGTTGCATCTGCGGTTTACCGACACCTCAAAATTTTATTAGTAATAAGTCTATTACCTGTCGTCTCCTATCCTGTAAAATCATCGTTATCCGGTTTGTATAGAGGAATAAAATCCTCACTACAAACCAATAAATTATTACCAATCCGGGGGTAAATTGTAATGTTCTAGAGTTGATGTATCTGCCAGCAAATCTTTAGTTTTTCTGTCAATTTTAATCTCACCATCCGCCAAAACTAACGCCCTTTGAGTCGTTTTCCCGATCCAATTCAAATTGTGAGAAGCGATCAAAATTACCTCGATCGGCAATTGGGACAAAACTGACGCCAAGTGACGCCGCCACGACGGATCGAGTCCGTTAGTCGGCTCGTCTAAGATTAAAATTGTCGGCTCTAATGCTAAAATTGCTGCCAAGGCTGCTAATCTTCTTTGACCTCCCGAAAGTTCGTGGGCCGAACGGTTGGCAAATTCTACTAAACCGAATTCGTCTAATAGGGCTAAAGCTCGATCGCGCGCAACTCCCGGTGGCACTCCGTAATTGCGCGGCCCGAACATGACATCCTCCAAAATAGTCGGCATAAATAGCTGGTCGTTAGCGTCTTGAAAGCAAAATCCAATTTGCCTGCGCGCTTGCGATAAAGTCTTCGGTTCCAACTTTTTTCCCTGCACTCTAATTTCACCGGATTGAGGCATTTTTAATCCGATCAAGTTTTCGAGCAAAGTGCTTTTACCAGCACCTGTCAGGCCGAGTAAAGCAACTCTTTCTCCCGGTTGCAAAGTAAAAGAAATTCCCCGCAATACTGGCTTTTGCTCGGGATAGCCAAATACTAAGTCTTGCACTTCGATTGTTGGTGGGGATTTGAGATTAGTCATCCGATTTTAGATTTTAGATTTTAGATTGAATAATTTCTACTCATTCCCAGGCTCTGCCTGCTAACGCAGATGGGGAGGCTCTGCCTCCAATGTTCCTCCGCAAGAAGCGAGGCAGAGCCTCTGGACATCGGTTCCCAGGCAGATCATAAGAACCAGTTAATTATCAATTCCCAATTACCCATTCCCAATTACCGTAAGAAGCTGTTGTTAATCCGGCTACTATTAAAATTGTTATTGTTAGCCATAGTCGCTCTTTTGGTGTTGATTTTGAGTCGGCGGGCACACTTCCTTGATAGCCGCGAATTAGCATGGCTGCGTGTACTCTTTCTGCCCGATCGAGACTTCGCAAATAAAGGGCCCCGATCATGGAAGCACTGGCGTAGCGCAGCCATCCTCCCGTACCGGACAAGCCTCGGAGTTGGGCGGATCTTTTCATGCGGTTGACTTCTGCCAGCAAGATTTCTAAGTATTGTCCTGCTAAAAGTACAATCTCTTGCAAGCCGGCTGGTAGGGGCAATCCTTTGAGGGCGATTCCGAAACTGTGGGGCGGCAAAGTTAGCAGAAAACTATTCATAATTAGCAGACAAATTAGGGAACGCAGCAACAGAAAACTAGCGCGTTCCCAACCTTGTGGCAGTGCTAATAAGGAGAGGAAAATTAATTCTGCTCCTAATAGTTGTACTAGGGTTCGCAGCGGTGCTCTCAGCCAAAACGACCAAAAAAGTGCGATCGCCCCATAAATACCCAGCCACAGCCAAGCGCCAGTCTTCATAAAACCAATGCCGATGACAATTGTCAAAGACAGGCGCAATCGAAAAGGTATGGACAGTTTAGACATCTTTAGGTTTTACCACCAACTGAGCAATACCAAAGGCCGCGCCGAAGCTGAAGGCAGACCCTAAAAGTCCAGCAATGCTAGTACCAATAGGCTGTTCTTCTAATCCTTTAACACCGTAACCCGCTAAAGGAGTAGGATTTTCGATCACCGGAGCTTCTTTATCTTTAAAGCCGTGTTTTTCGGCTACCGCTTCTAACCCGTCAGGCCAACTTGAAGCGAACAGCGAAAGCACGCCCGAAATTAATAACACTCCGATTACTGGCACTACCCATTTCTGCAATTGCGGCTGTTCTCCCGGCAGTAAATCCGGCCGCACTTTGACGAGATAAGTTAAAACGCCGCCTGTAATTACCCCTTCGCCAATCCCAATTAAAATATGTACGCCTACCATTCCTGGCAATGCGATATTGAGCGCTACTGTACCAGAAATTGCGAGTTCGATCGCGCAGCAAATAGAAGCAGCAACTACGCTGAGGGCGGCTGCAATCCCCGCAGCTAGCGGCAAACGATTTCGGGAACCTCCCAAGAGTTGCTGCAACGGCTGCAACAGCCACCAGCCCGCCCAAATGCCAACTAGCCCCATGTTAAAAATATTGGCTCCCAAGGCGGTGATGCCCCCATCGGCAAACAAGACGCTCTGAATTATAAAAACTGTGCTCATCGCTAAAGTTGCCGCCCAAGGGCTCCCCAAAACGACGGATGCCAGCGCCCCTCCCAATAAGTGCCCGCTGGTACCGCCGGCTACGGGAAAGTTGATCATCTGGGCGGCAAACACGAAAGCTGTGGTTAAACCCATGATTGGGGCTTGTCGCAGCCCAAGACTGGCGCGGGTTCGATTCAGGGCAACTGCAATTACTGCTGCACTTGCTATGCCGGTGGCAACGGCTACTGGCGGTGAAAGGAAACCATCAGGTATGTGCATCGATCTATCCCAAACGAGAGAAGTTCCAACTCTTTAGTCAACTATTTTTTACAAAAATTTAAAACCCCCTCTGGGGGCATTAATGCGATCGAGCGATCGGGGGATTGGTGGCGGGCGATCGCTTATTCGATATAGATTAGCGCCTCTGGGGCAGGATTTTGAGCCTGAGAAATTTTACATTAAATAATCCTGAAGAATTATTCGGATATTTTACAGACCACCTGCAAATTGAAGCTTTTTGATAAGAATTATCAATATTTGTTTACAGATTTACAAGCAAAATGTATTCAGCGTCAAGCTCAAACAAGAATATTAAAAAAATATAAAGAAAAAACTGAAAATCCCTAATTGGTTTTATTCTCAACTCTTGAGAATAAATTGCATTAATTTTTTGACCACAGCAGCAGCGAAATTGGGCTAAAGCTAGTCAAGTCGTAATTATTGGGTGTTCTAGAAACGAAAAAGCCTCAATTATTGCGAGTTGATATAGTTAGCAGTAGGTTTGCAGTTGTCACTAGCGCCAATGTGCGATCGGCTTTTCCCGCACGAGCTGCATTATCAAGAAACTCACAATACTAATGCGCTTATTCTCAAGTAATTTTCCGACCAACCTACAGGAGGCCCGCCAGCGGTGCAGCACTCAACCCCAGACTCAACTACCGATTTAGTTACATCTGAATTTCCCAGACAGTTAGATATCGCTCAAGTTTCTATCTACGGACTGAGTTTTTTATCGGCTGGTATGTTTCTGTTTTTACCTTTAGTCAACCTACTGCATCCCAGCCATTGGCAACGATTGATGGGAACCATTCACGGCTTAGGCGCAATGTTTGCAATGGTAGTGATGGTTTACACGGGACATTTAGCTTTCCCCTTGCTGCGGGGTGCCGGTAAAATCTTGCCGCAAATGCGTACATTAGCCTTTTGGTCATCTATTTTGAGCTTTTTAGCCATAGCTACCGGCAATTGGGCTTATATGCGTTATCGGGCAGGCATGGACTTTGGCGGAGCTCGGGCTTGGCTGAAAGAAAACTCGCCTTTAGGGCAGTATGTTTTGATGGAATATCACGAGTTTAGCGTCCTGTTTACCCTGCCATTAGCAATAGCTTGCACCTGGATTCTGTGGACTTACGGCGATGCAATTTTAGAAAAGCAGAATCGCCAGGTTTTAACCGCAACCTGTGTAGCTTTGATGGCGCTAATGTTTTTTTCAATGGGTGGCATGGTAAGTGGAATTGGCGTGGCTAAAATTCATGCTTTGTAGTCACCCTTTGCCAATTATCAACTATCAATCGACTCTCAACTCTCAACTCTCAATCGATTGACTCTCAGGGCGGACAAGGTGGCACTGCCCCTACCCACTTTCAACTATCGACTATCAACTATCATAGGAGATTTGTGAAATGACCAGACAATTATCCCGCCCAAGTCATGCGGGTGATGAAACTTTTTACGGAAAATTTTGGAGCAAATTAAAACACTTTCCCAACGGTTTAGCTGAGGGTTCGGCAACTGCGCCTCGCGTTTCGGGCCCGGCAGCAGCAGCAATAGTTAGCGCTGCAATTGGTTGTTTTACAATGATGGTGAGTCACCATTTAGGGGACACATCCAAAGAGATAAACGAAATGCTTTGGAACCTCGGTAGTTGGATTCCGGGAAGCAAGACTAATGATGAATTGTGGGGAAACATCGGTAGCTACACGGGCAAAGAAACTATGTTGCTTGTCGGTTGGCTTGTCAGTTGGCCAATTCTGCATCTGCTGTGGAAAAATCAGCAGATTAAAAGTCGCACCATATTTTTCTGGATGTTTGCTTTGTTAGTTGCTGCGACAGCTATGTCCTGGCATCCTCTCTTCCCCTATTTGCCCTTAACTTAAATAATGCGAGGTTTGATGATGGAAACAAAAAATAAGCCGCTCCCAGCCAGGGAGATGCACAAAATAGTTTGGATTAGTATGGGAGTTTTGACTCTTTTCTTTGTGACTTTTCCTATCTCAATGTGGCGCGTCAGCCAAAAAGAAAAGTTTCTCGGTTCCCACGTCAAGTCTTTCACAATCGAGGGGAAAAAACCCGATAATGCTGTTGCTAAGGCGCTGGCGGAACCAGCTATTGCGAGTAGCAGTGCGCTTGCGACTACAAATAATTCCAGTTTAGTTGTTGACAGCCAAAAAAAGCTGCCTGAGAAGTCTCCACAGGTTGTACCTTTCACTAATACGTCTACTGAAACGGCTATTGCGAGTAGCCCTACAGATAAGACTGTCGAAGCTGTACCTGTATCAGCAGGCCAGCAGCAAGTTCAGGCGGTGGATGGAACAAATCAGACAGCAGAAATTACGGATAGCGTAAAACTAGATGAGTTAGCTCTGAAAGTCTACGATCGCATAAATGAGAGTTGGCAAACTAGCCCTACGTTCAATCAAAATCTAGTCTATCGAGTCACTACAAGTCAAGATGGGGCGATCGGCAATTTCGAGCCGCTCAATCAACCAGCCAAGGATTACACCCAAGAAACTCCTTTGCCAAATCTGCTGAAATCTTCCGAAACTAGCAGCACTAACAGTGCAGCACCAGTCGCTAAGTTTACTGTAGTGTTTGCTCCTACGGGAACCTTAGAAGTTAACCCGTAACTCACATACAACATCTCTCCGGTAAGGTGCTGATGGCGCACCTTACTTTTCATTTTTAACTTAAATGTGCTATTATAAACAGCGCCCTCTAGGGCATTCTACATCTAAAACAACCAATGAAAGAACTTGACGACAAAAAAACTCAGGAACTGCTATGCACCATCATGGAATGGGAACTAGCAGGTGTCGTACGCTACACACACTATGCACTAATGGTTACTGGGCCAAACCGGATTCCCATCGTGCAGTTTTTTAAAGCACAAGCAACGGAATCCCTACTCCACGCCCAACAAGCAGGAGAAATTCTCACCGGTTTAGAGGGGCACCCTAGTCAGAAAATTGCTCCCATCGAAGAAACCTACAAACACTCGGTGAAAGACTTATTGGAAGAAAGTTTAAATCACGAGAAAAAAGCGCTCAAAAAGTATAAATCTTTACTTGAAGTGGTTACAGGATCGAGCGTTTATTTGGAAGAATATGCCCGCAATCTAATTGGACAAGAAGAATTGCACCAAGTAGAATTGAAAAAAATGCTGCGGGATTATAGTTGATTTAATCATGAGTTAGTTGTTATTGGTTATTGGTTAATTGTTATTTCCAATGGCCAATGACCGATGCCCCATGCCCATGTCCCATGATTATAAAAAATGAATTTTAGTGAAGCCGTACCGACTTTTGTAATTACCCTGCGCGAAGGCGTAGAAGCCGCCTTAGTCGTCGGAATTGTACTAGCTTGCCTCAAAAAAGCTGAGCAAAGTCACCTCAATTCTTGGGTTTATGCAGGTATCGCAGCCGGCATTGCTGCTAGCGGTTTTGTGGGTGTTCTATTCAATGGATTGCTCGCAGCACTATCAACATCCGAGCAGCCTTACGCACCAGTCATTAAACAGCTATTAGAGGGCGTGTTGGGCATTGTGGCGATCGCAATGCTAAGCTGGATGCTAATTTGGATGACTCAGCAAGCGCGCTTTCTCAAAGCAGAAGTTGAAGGAGCAGTTACAGCAGCTTTGACAGAAAATAGCAATGCTGGCTGGGGCGTATTTGGCTTAATTTTTATTGCGGTACTGCGCGAAGGTTTTGAAACAGTTATATTTGTCACCGCTCAATTTCAACAAGGTTTGAGTCCCGCTTTGGGAGCTTTGGGCGGTTTGACTGGGGCGGCAATCATTGGCGCGCTACTGTTCAAGTGGGGTGTCAAAATTGATATCCGTCTGTTTTTCAAGTTTATGGGGATTTTGTTGCTGTTAATTGTGGCAGGTTTGGCAGTATCTGCACTCAAACATTTTGACCAAGCCGCTGGGATTTTATCGCAGATGAATAGCAACGATGGCGCGATTTGTTTTTATTACGATCGCTCTGCACGCATCCACTCTTGTATTTTAGGGCCGATGGTGTGGAATGCAGTGGAAATTTTGCCCGATCGGCAATTTCCAGGAGTGATTCTGAAAGCACTGTTTGGATACAGAGATCGACTTTATCTCGTCCAAGCGATCGGTTACATAACATTTTTAGCAACAATCGGCAATCTTTATTTCCAAAAACTAGGCGCTAAGGCAACCGTTTCGGGCAAAAATACTCAGCATACTCAAGAGACAACTATTGCTCCGTAGCTGTTAACCCTTTGCCTGCGCCCCCACCCTGAATCTTCTCTAAAATCTGAAATTCCAGGTAGGGACACGGCAATGCCGTGTCCCTACGGGGATAATCAATGTACCTCGTAGACCTGCAATCTGCTGTAGAATTAGTACAACAATTTTTACCTAGCTCAAAAAGTTCTTAATCAACCTTATAATTCTTAAATGAAGCTTAAAATTAAAAAATTGGTTGTTAAAGTTACCTGGAACGCCCAGAAGGCTGTAAGGTCTGCCATTCGGTTAGCGGTGAGATAAATAATGATGCCCCGGATACTTGTTATTGATGATGACGCGGCGATCGCCGAACTCGTAGCCGTCAACCTAGAAATGGCTGGGTACGAAGTCACCCAGGCAGAAGACGGCATCAAAGGTCAGGCACTGGCCATACAACTGCTGCCCGACCTAATCATGCTAGATCTGATGTTGCCTAGAGTAGACGGATTCACCGTATGTCAGCGGTTGCGGCGTGACGATCGCACCTCAGATATTCCCGTCTTGATGTTGACAGCCTTAAGTCAAACTCAAGACAAAGTAGAAGGCTTCAACTCCGGCGCCGACGACTACCTGACCAAACCCTTTGAACTAGAAGAGATGCTAGCCCGAGTGCGAGCCCTACTGAGGCGCACAGATCGCATCCCCCAAGCTGCCAAACACTCCGAAATCCTGAATTACGGCCCGTTGACCCTGGTACCCGAAAGGTTTGAAGCTGTTTGGTACGTTCAGACAGTCAAACTGACCCACCTAGAGTTTGAGTTGCTGCACTGCTTGCTTCAGCGGCACGGTCAGACAGTTTCTCCCAGCGAAATTCTCAAAGAAGTGTGGGGTTACGACCCCGATGACGACATCGAAACTATTCGCGTACACATCAGACACCTGAGAACAAAAATGGAACCCGATCCCCGCCATCCTCGGTACATCAAAACCGTATACGGGGCCGGTTATTGCCTGGAGTTACCCAACAACGAGCAAGTAGCTGAAGAAACTAAATCCTCTGCTTGAGCTAGCGCGCCAGATGCAACAAGCAGTTAAAAATTCCGCTAGAAAAGCCTGAGAGCATTTGCTCTCAGGCTTCGTTGTAAGGAGAATTGGAGCGATGTTAGTTGTTGCCGACACCTGAAATCGAGGCGGTAGAAAGGCGGTGGAGGCGGCCCCGACTCCGCTCTTGAAAGTGTTAGCTCACAAGCTGCCCCCAGAGATGTAAAGTTGAGTCAAATCTAGATACAATAATAGTGAGGGTGCTTGGTTTAAAACAATCTCATTGCCTGCTGATTTATCTGTACAATCATGTTTTATGAACCGCCGCAACTTTAGGGTAAAATCAGAAACATTAAGCGGAACACCAACAAATTTAATTCGACAATTTGGACTTGTTAGATATTCCTGAGAGAGTGCTTGGTTTATGATGGCGAAATTCCTTTGGCTGTGACACAAAAAGAAGCTATTGAGGCTGCCTTGCAACTGGCAAGACGTATCAAGAAAAAAGCAATGCTTGCGATTGAATTAAAAGCTGTAGGCGATGAACTCTATGTCAAATGGGTTGATTTAGAACTCGTTAACAGTTATAACGCATACTATGCCATTTTTCATAAAGGAGTGCAGCAGTTTGCTGTGAAACCTGCTTCATCTCAAGATGTTCAAGCAGTATTAGAACACCTAAAAACGCTTAAATTAAAACCTGCTCTGATAGATTGCGGATATGTAGATCCAGACTGGCAATCAGAACTCTAAAATTATTAACGCCATCGCACAGCTCCACACGCACAGAATTACTTAATAGGGCGAATAAGTGAATTTTGGCCCATCTTTTTTGAGCTGCGAGTTTCCCTCTTGGGCTACAGGTAAGGCTTTTGACGGAATTGTCGCCCCGTCCATCTGTGCGGTGAACAATCGCAAGCATGGTTTCGGAACAGAGGTGGTGGAGTGGCAACACTCCCTCAACTCTACCTCTCGGCTTTAGCCTAGAAACCGGGTTTCCTGCTGCGATCTTTTTTAGTTTCCTGGCGCGACGACTTTTCCTAGTTTCCCGGCATCTGAGCGTAAATCCCACCCGAGGTGTTTCAAAAATCCGTCTTTCTGCTGAAGCTACAGCCCTTTGGCGAGCTAGAATATGTAAGTTAGTGCTTACATTAATAGAGATGAGTAGAACGAATCGAAGTGCAGCAGAAACCCGCGATCGCCTGTTGAAAGCCGCGATTGAAGTTTTCTCTACAGAAGGCTACGTTGGAGCGACAACTCGTGAAATTGCTCGTGTTGCAGATGTGAGTGAAGTCACTTTGTTTCGCCGCTTTCACAGCAAAGAGCAAGTGTTGAGTGCGGTTGCCCACCACGTTACAGCCTTGCGGATGGAGGCGTTGGCGCATCAAGACGAATGGACTTATGACCTACGCCGCGATCTCCTGCATTATGCAAAACTCCACGACGACATGCTGGAGGAGTACGAAGCTCTATTTCGGATGTTTATTGGTGAAGCTCACCGACATCCGATAGAAGCACTGGAGGTGCTTCAGCAATCATTTTTACCGCTACGTGAAAAACTAATTTCCTATCTACAAACCTGTGTTGAACGTGGCAGTATTCGTCCGAATGTTGACCTGCCACTGGCAGTAGATCAATTGACGGGAATGCTGCTGTCTGGTATGATTCGCCGCCATGTTTCTCAAGTAAACCGGGGCTATAGCCGTAAACGATACATCGAAGGGTGTGTGGATTTATTTGTGCGGGGAGTTAGCACAGCAGCGTCTTCTGTAACTCGTACTTCGTCTCCAGAATGAAGGTTCCTGACAATTTTCTTATGAATTTGGCATTTCCAGATTAAAGCACCCTAACCCGTTGCGGTGGTGCGAAGCACCTGCCGGAGGCGATCGCAAAAGTAGAGACTAAAAATGAAACGCCCTCAAATACAGAGTCATGCAACTGAACCAGATTCTATTGATATTCAGGCTTTTACCGATTTGGAAGAGGCTGAGCCTCAAGACCAGCAAAACGCTCAACAAAAGCGAGCAAAACCATTAAAAAAATTGGAACAATCTGCCTATGATGCAGCCGGGTACGTGCAGGGACCGCTCAAGTGGGCGATCGCCCTGACGGCTTCTCTGGGAGCCATTCTAGAAGTCATTGATACCAGCATTGTGAACGTTGCTTTAACAGATATGCAGGCGACATTAGGCGCAACCGTGACCGAAATTGCTTGGGTCGTAACGGGTTACGCGATCGCCAACGTTGTGATGATTCCGCTCTCTGCTTGGTTGGGGGACTTCTTCGGCAAGAAAACCTACTTTGTCTTTTCCATGATCGGGTTCACAGCCGCCTCGATGTTATGCGGTCTATCCATCAACCTGCCGGTGCTGGTGGTAGCTCGAATTCTTCAAGGCTTTTGCGGAGGCGGACTGTTGGCAAAAGCGCAAGCGATTCTGTTTGAAACTTTTCCCCCTGCGGAACAGGGGTTAGCGCAGGCGGTGTTTGGAGTTGGGGTGATTGCAGGTCCGGCTATTGGTCCCACGCTAGGCGGCTATCTGACCGATACATTAGGCTGGCGCTGGATTTTCTTTATCAATTTGCCCGTCGGTATTGTGGCTGTCATTATGGCGATCGTGTTTCTCCGACCAGACTCGAAGCAACACGGACGGAGCCAGCAGAAAGTTGACTGGACAGGAATTGTACTGCTGTGTATTGCGGTAGGTAGTTTGCAAGCATTTTTGGAAGAAGGGGAAAAAGAAAACTGGTTTGAATCGGGTTTCATTACGCTCCTGGCGTTTGTGGCGGTTATGGGGCTGTTTCTGTTCATCTGGCGAGAACTCAGCACAAAAGCACCAGCAGTTGACTTGCGGGTTCTGCGGCATAAATCCCTGGCAGCCGGTAGCCTTTACTCTGGTATTTTGGGCATGGGGTTGTACGGAGCCTTGTTTGCTGTACCGCTGTTTGCTCAAGGCGTGCTGCGCTTTTCGGCAACGCAAACCGGATTTCTACTCGCTCCAGGAGCTTTAGCGTCCGCCATCATCATGGTTTTACTGGGCAAAATTTCGACTAAGGTGGATGCCCGCATTTTAATTGCGCTGGGAGCCGGTGGAACGGCAGCCGTCATGTTCGAGCTGGCAAAAATCACCCCCCAAACCGGAACTGATGATTTGTTTTGGCCCCTAATCTGGCGCGGTGCAACTACGGTTTTGATGTTCCTGCCCCTGAGTTTGGCAACATTGGGTTCCATCCCCAAAGAAGATGTATCGGCTGGCTCGGGCTTCTATAACTTGACTCGTCAGCTCGGCGGTAGTATTGGCATTGCCATTCTGACCTCATTACTGGCTCGACGAGAGGCTTTTCATCGAGCCATTTTGTTGGCAAAGTTAACGCCTTACGATCCAGAAACAACTGAGCGGCTCAGCGCACTCACTGGTTTGTTTCAGAGTCGCGGTTCTGATGCGGCAACTGCCCAACAACAAGCCCTCGCCGCGCTCTCCCAATTAGTCAATACGCAGGCAGCCGTTCTATCCTACGCAGACATTTTTCGCTTTGTCGGCATTGTCTTTCTCTGCTCGCTGCCATTGCTGCTGTTTCTCGGCAAGGGAGGCGCTGGAGCCAAAGCACCTCCTGTTCACTAATTGCTTGATTGTAATTCTGTAGCGATTACTCCACAGCCTCCGGTTGGATAGACTTTGAGATCGCTTGCCTCAAACAACCCATTTGTAAGGAGATTAATATCTCAACAAGTAGGCATTAACTCTGTTCTAGAGTTTAGACAAAGAAAAGCGGGCTCAGTTAGAAACTGAGGCATAAAAAATCCATTGGGCAGCCAAATATATGTGATTAAGAAGTCAAATTTCGATATTTTGGAACTGACCTCGACCCTTTTTTAATAGTGGATAGCGCATGCGCCCCGAGCGATATTGACCAGTCGGCCAACCAGGGGATTTTCCCCGTGGTTTTGGTGCTTGAGCTGGAGTGCCAATCTTGACCAAAAGTGGGAAAAGGGATTGAGCGACCCGTCCAGGAGTCAAATTAGTCAGAGGTTTTTGCCTGCAGCAAGTGATAGTCTCGAACTAAATCTTGAGCCAACCACAACTGCCACCTTAACAGAGGCATCAAATCGCTCCAACGGTCACATTGTTCGCTTGGTACTTAGATGGGGTAAGCTGTTGTGCCTTTAAATAGGGTATAATAAAAAATGAGTTTAGTCAATCTCTACAAAAATTCCAGCTAAAAACCATCTCAATCCCCAACAAATAGAGAAACTACAAAAAGCCTTGAGAGAGTAAGAAAAGGCAAATGTTAGAGAAAGAATTCTAATTTTATTATTGCTCAATGACGGCAAAACTCAATCTAAAATTGCT
>NZ_JAUBPU010000109.1:0-7698 GCF_036700885.1 Microcoleus sp. S13_B4 | reverse complement strand
GCGATGACTCTCGAACGCACCAGTTCTTAACCCAGGCCACGTAATATGCGATCGATATATTCAGCAAGCCCTATGTAGATGTTGCGTGTCTAGGAGTGGAATAACTAAAGGGAGACTTGCGCGCCTTGAGTATCGAGCCCGATCGCCCTTACATCAGCCTTTACCCCAAATTCCATCCAAGCAGCCACCATTTCCCTCACAACCGCATCAGCGTTAGCCACATCCGTTAAAGCCAAAAGCGTTGGCCCGGCACCGCTAATTACCATTCCACAAGCCCCTGCATTCAGTGCAGCTTGTTGCACCGCTTCATATCCCTGAATCAGAGATTGCCGGTAAGGCTGGTGAATTTTGTCTTGGAGGGCGCAGCGCAGCCAGTTTTCATTCCCAGTTTCCAAAGCCCGCACTAGCAAACCGAGGTGTGCAGCATTAAAAATCGCGTCAGCCTTACTGTAATCTGCTGGCAAAACTTTGCGGGCTTCGGCTGTAGACAGTTCAAAATCGGGGATGGCTACCACGGGCACAATATTTGGATGCCAGGGAATATCGCAAATTTCCCAGGAACCCCCCCCCTGCCCCCCCTTACTAAGGGGGAGTTGGGGGGGTGGATTGCTGGCAGCGAGGCGACACCCTCCGAGTAAAGCGGGGACAACGTTGTCGGGATGTCCTTCAAGTTCGATCGCCAATTGCATCACTTCCACTTGACTCAAAGGCGCACCGGCTAATTCATTTGCACCGACTAACCCACCGACAATAGCTGTGGCGGAACTCCCCAAACCTCTAGCCAGCGGCACTTGCATATCTATATGTATGGCTACAGGTGGCGGCGATTGGTTCAGGCGATCGTATAACTTGAGAAAAGCTTGATAAGCGAGATTGCTGTCATCTGTCTTGACTTTGGCGGCTTCTTGGCCCGTAACAGTAATTTTTACTTTTTCTGTTGCTGAGGGTTCGAGTCGGGAGAATTGAAAGCGGTTGTAGAGGCTTAAAGCGGCGCCGATGCAGTCAAAGCCGGGGCCTAGGTTGGCGGTTGTGGCGGGTACGGTAACGGTGACGGTGGAAGTTTCGGGCATTTTTTGAATGGTGGATTTGGAATGTTTAACCGCAGATGAATGCGGATGAACGCCGATCGCAGGATATTATACTATGTTTTGAAAAGCCATTTATTCTTGCAGCATTTCAAGGTGCTTGATGGCATCTTGATAATCGTTGGTATTGCCATCTTTTTGATAGAGTTCGGCTGCTTTATGATAATCGGCGATCGCCCCGTCTTTGTCTTCTAAGAACTCGCGGACTCTGGCGCGGTTGTAGTAGGCGTCGCCGTAGTTGGGATTAATTTCAATGGCGCGATCGAAATCTGCTTTAGTTGCTGGATAGTCTTTGAGATTTCGGCCGTGGATGATGCCGCGTTTGTTGTAGGCTTTGGCGTAGTTAGGATTGAGGCGAATGGCTTCGGTGTAATCGGCGATCGCCCCTTGAATGTCTCCTGCTTCTGATTTGGCTAAAGCGCTGTTAAATAAGTCTTCAGCAGAATTTTGAACGATGAGTATTGGTGAGGGTTGGGTACAAATGGCAGGGGATATGCCGCCCAAAACGGTAACAAATCCTAAAATTCCGATCGCCCCGTAAAAGTGTTTCATAAATCTAAGCAAAAATTCGAGCGACAGAGCAACTAAAACCAGGTAACAAAGGCGAGGTCAATTCATCAGCGCTCAATAGCGTAGCAACTAGCCTTAAACTTGTTTGTTCCCTGCGATAAACTTCAATTTGTCGCAACCGCCAATTCACAATCCAGTATTCCTGTACTCCTCGTACCGAATAGAGTCTGAGTTTCAAATCTCTATCCCGTCTTTCATTGTCTGCACCAGAGGACAATACTTCAACAACTAACTCAGGTGCGGCTGTTAAATGGCCGGCTTCGTCTAGCAAGATAGCCAAGCGTTCATTGCTGGCCCAAACTAGATCGGGAATGACGTTATCGGCATCTGTGAAAATAAGACCCGGATTGATTCCTGCTTGTCCTAAATTAGTCTCTCGCGACCAAGTATTAAGTTCTTGGTAGAGGTTGCCTATAGCCTTTTGATGACCCCAATGCGGTGCTCTCGTCACAAATAACTCTCCATCAATAATTTCGTAACGATCGCCGTTATCGGGCAATAGTTCTAAATCGGCGGTAGTCCAGCGTACTTTATCAGATATTGTCTGGTTCATACAAGCACTCTTGATAGGTGATACAAACATTCTAAACGATCCAGCTTCTACACGCTCCACGGCTTGAAAAAATCGGCATACACTAACTTTCGCTTTTTGTAGGCGAGACTCAGAATATTGAAACCCGCCTGGGTGCGGGTTTCGTTTTTGTAGACGTGATTTGCGATCGACGAATTGTCCGATCGCCCAATTTAAAATTATTTAAAATTTCAAATCGCGCGATTACTTCAAAATAGTTTTAGAAGCAATCCGAGTTTTCTTGCGATCGGCTTCACTCAATTGTTCCCCAGACTGCAAACGAGTAGCAGAGGTTTGGAGCACAGTTGCGGCACTTTTATCGCCCATTTGCAGAGCAGTTTTAGCAGCAGTTTGTAGCATCGTGGCTGCACCGGCGCGATCGCCCTGTTGTAATCTAGTTTCGGCCAGTTGAGTTTGGCGGTACTTAGCCAAAGCTAAAATGTGCTGCTGTACCATCGGGTTGAGTGCCGGCTGATAAACTTTCAGGACATTAGCAGAAACTGCAACGGGATCGGAAAGTAAACTTGAACCCACAGTCGGATCGTCGTAGCGAATTTGCAATTGCCCGATCGCCTGTGTACCTTCGGGCAACTGTCCAATATAAATATTAGCCAAAACTACTCGCTCTATATCCTTCATTAAATCTCCCAGGCGCACCATAAAGCGATCGCCCTCTTGCTGTACTGGCAATTCGATCGTATCCGGGGCAACTTGGGCGATCGGTTTGAGTTCGGCTAACCGCACTTTTGGCATTAGGGAAAATAGCAAATAAGCATTAGTCAAACCTACACCTTGGATGCGAGTAAATAGTTTGCCAAACTCGTCAACCGCATCTTCGGGACGCTGAATGTGTGCCAGAGCACCGCCGCCAGCGTCAGCAATCTTTTCCAAAATATCCTGGTTCCAGTTATCGCCAAATCCCAGAGAATTTAAAGTCATATTGTAGTCGGCAGCCAATTTAGCCAACTTCAAACAGCGGCTGTCGTCGCCGTGTTCGTTTTCGCCGTCAGTCAGCAGAAACGCCTGAGATATAGCTTCTTTTTTGCCTTTGCCCAACTCTTCAATACCTAACTTAATGCCCTCATCAATTGCTGTGCCACCGGCCGAGCGCAATTGCTCAATTTGCCGTTTAATACTGCTGGGATCTCCCACAATTTGATTGGGGACGAGGACTTTGGCTTTATGATCGAAAGCCACCGCGCAAAAGCGATCCCCTGGCTTCAACCTGTCGAGCAACCGTCCGGCGGCTTGTTTGACGGTTTCCAAGGGGCGTCCACCCATCGAACCGCTGTGGTCGAGAATCAGGCACAGGTTTAAGGGTACGCTGGAGTCGATCGAGCTTGCCGTCGCAGACACCGAAATTGCTAGCTGGCGCTGCGTTGAGGGCGCAGCAGCGTCAAGGTTAGGGTCGTTTAAAACCGGGAGCAAACTAACTTTCATGCGGGATACCTAAAGATTGCGTTACTATTTCTTTAAGAATAGCTCCATCAGTTCAGGCAACATTTCGGTTATATGAACACACCAATTAAAGCTGTGCAATCGCCATACTACGGGGAAGGGAACTCTCGGACGCCACCTCCCGATTTGCCATCCCTGTTGCTGAAGGAGCGGATCGTTTATCTGGGTATGCCTCTAGTGCCTGCGGTAACAGAACTGATTATCGCTGAACTGTTGTTCTTGCAGTACGAAGACCCCGAGAAGCCGATCAAAATCTACATCAACTCAACCGGCACTTCTGGTTACAGTGGCGAACCCGTCGGCTTTGAAACAGAAGCCTTCGCTATCTGCGATACGATCAGATACATTAAGCCGCCCGTGCACACTATTTGCCTCGGTTCGGCAATGGGGATGTCTGCGATGCTTTTAGCGGCTGGTACAAAAGGCTTCCGGGCGAGTTTGCCCCACGCTTCTATTGTGTTGCACCAACCCAAGGCGTACACGCGGGGTCAAGCAAGCGACATTCAAATTCGGGCTAAGGAAGTGCTGGCAAATAAAGCGACGATGCTTGAGATTTTTGCAAGCTGTACTGGCCAACCGATCGAAAAGATTACTAAAGATATGGATCGGTTGCTGTACATGACGCCCTATGAAGCTAAAGAATACGGTTTGATCGATCGCGTTCTTGAAACTTCGGAAGAATTGCAGAAACCGCTGCCTGCCGGAGTCATCTAACTGGGAATTGGAAATGGGAATGGGGAATCGGTAATGGGGAAGAGGTAATGGGAAATGGGGAATGGGCATGAGTAATAATTAAGGGTTAATGGCTAGTAGTTTCTACCCTGATTAGTTATTCAATAGTCTTTTTATGACTAACAATTCCCAAATACCGATTCCCAATTACCGATTCCCAATTACCAATTGCCGATACCCAATTCCCGATGCCCAATTCCCGATCACCAATTACCAACTAAACGGAGTTCCGAATTATGCCTATAGGTGTGCCAAAAGTTCCCTACAAGATGCCGGGTGGTTATGATACTCAGTGGATTAATATCTACGATCGCCTCTACCGGGAACGGATTATTTTCTTGGGCAGGGACGTTGACGATGAAATTGCCAATCAAATCATCGCTGTGATGCTCTATCTCGATTCGGAAGATTCAGGTAAGGATATTATTTTGTACATCAATTCCCCAGGCGGGATGGTGTCGGCAGGCATGGCTATTTTTGATACCATGCAGCACATTAAATCGGACGTGGTGACGATTTGTGTGGGCTTGGCTGCTTCGATGGGTTCTTTCCTGTTAGCTGCTGGTGCGAAGGGGAAACGGTTAGCTTTGCCTCACTCGCGCATCATGATTCACCAGCCTTCTGGGGGGACGCGGGGACAAGCAACGGATATTCAGATTGAGGCGAAAGAGATTCTGCGGCTGCGCCACGAACTCAATAATATCTATGCTAAGAATACTGGCAAGCCGATCGAGAAAATCGAGAAGGACATGGATCGCGACTATTTCATGTCCGCTGAGGAAGCCAGGGAATACGGCTTGATTGACAGAGTGATCGAAGATCGTCCGTAAGTTATTTTTGCGCTTCAGTAGTGTGGGCCACCCTCCCACTACAACCTAGTTCGCAGTAAATTTTGGCAGAATCTTTACATTTAAGGATTCTGCCATATTTAATGGTATTATCAACGCTCATTCATGCTAAATGGATATTGCAGACTATTACCGACAGTTAGGACTGAGGTCTGGCGCGAGTTTATCGCAAGTTAAGACCTCTTATCGGCAGTTAGCCAGACAGTATCACCCCGATGTGAATCCGGGAAACGAACAGGCTAAGAATAAGTTTATTGCTATTACTGAGGCTTATAAGTTCCTGGTGAAGGTTGCCCCCCACCATGTTGCGGAGTCGAAAGTTGCCAATTCAACTGTGCCGCCTACTTCGACACCGCCGGATCTGGGGGTGAAAGCTCAACCGCAAGCAGTTAAGGTGACTCGAAAAGATGCCGCGGTTCAATCTCATGCGGATCTGTCGGCGGTAGAACAAAAGTTAAAGCAAGATGCTTATTTTGAGTTGCAGCAGTTGCTGAAATATCAGAGGTTCCCACGGGCGATCGCCTTGATTGAGGGTTTGGCCCAGCGGGTTCCCGAAGATTTGGAGGTGCGTCAGTGGCAGGCGATCGCCTATCAGCGCTGGGGACGGCATTTGATCGGAGAAAGGCAGGTTGATAAGGCGAGAATTTATTTGAAAAAGGCGGTGAAAACTGACCCTCACAATCGTGCTTTGTGGGCGGAAGTTGAGCGGGATTTTCGCAAGTTGGAACAGATTTACTGAAGTGATGTTGCGTCCCCCTTTTTCAGGGGGTCTCCGTCGTGAATTTTTAATTTTTCTACAATAACTTGGGTATTTTCAGGTCGGTTTTCCGGTAGCGGTTCCATCAATTCGTCGATCGAGTCTAGGAGTAACGGGTCAACATCTACAGCCTGGTTCCTCCAATTAATTTTACCAGTTTTTTCATTGACGGGAAAGTCGATCGGCTGTATCCCGGTTAATAAATGTACAAAAGTACGCCCTAGGGCAAAAAAGTCCGATCGCACGCCTGCTTTACCTGCAATTTGTTCCGGTGCGGCGTATCCAGCAGAACCTATGGGTGCGGTATCTATCTCTGCTTCTGTGGCGGCGCCGAAGTCAATTAATCTCACTTTCCCATCCGCTGCAACCATCAGGTTGGATGGCTTAATATCCCGATGCACTACATGGTATTTGTGGATTTCCTGCAAAATATTGGTCATTTGTTGTAGCCAATCAATAGCGAGCTTTTGAGAAACGTACTGTTTTTTAGTTAAGAATTCTGCCAAGTTTTCTCCGCTAATTTTTTCCATCACCAAACAAGACAATTTCTGGAAGTTATGGGGGATTTTAATTGGGAAATAACCGTCAGGTTCGACTTGGGGAACTGAGCCCTTTCCGGCAAGCCAAATCAAAACTCGCGCTTCTTGCTTGAACAAGCGAAGTAAATCGGGATTGTGGGTGTGTTTCAAGACTTTTAAAATTTTGACCGTTCCCCACTCGTTTTCCCCGGTTCCCAAATCTTCGACTTCAAAGATATCTGTGGGACGTGCGGGATTGGGCGATCGCACTGGTTTAAGGATACGATAGCGATCGCCAATTAACAAATCCGTACCGCAAGCCTGACAATTTTGAGCAGCAGCAGGATTTTCGCGTTGTTCGCATTGAGGATTGATGCAGTAAATCATCTGTCTTGATACGTCCAGGACTGACGGATTTAACGAAGTGATTCAATTATTAGCATAAAACCCAGCAGTTCTGACCTTACTACTGGGTTTATATTTACCGCCCATTTGGGCACGCTATCACATTTAAGTCAAGGATTTAAGATTAATAGCATCGCGCTCTACCGATTGAGCTACCCCCCTGCGTTTGGTAGAGGGGGCTGGATATGAGCCAGCAACCTCGATGATGTGATTTTCCTGACATTCGTTTTAGCGATCGGCGGTAAATGCTGAGTTTAGAGTAATAGCTTGCTATTGAATTTGTAGGCACTGCTGCCTCTGCCAATTGGGCTACCCCCTATTTTGAGTAGAAGGGACAGGAGTTGAACCTGCACTATCACATTTGTACGGTTTAAGTTGAAGTTTTAGATTGAAATTGTACTCTGTTTATATCTTAAACCCTAACCATCAAAAAAGCAAGCAATCAGCGGAAAATAAACTGAAAAATTCGTTCTCCCACTCTCTGTTCCTCAACTTCAGAATTGTTAGCTTCTTCGCGGGCAAACATAACAGCTTGCTGCAATATTTCCACCCTTTGCAGCAACTCATTGATCCGCCGCGCCAGCATTGCTCCAGAAAACTTGACAGTCCGCCAATAGCCGATCGTAATATCTTCGTAATAAACATCGACTTGAGCCGGATGGTGTTCGGTAGCTTCACAGGGTAAACGCATCTAAATTAAGTTGACAAAAAATCATATTTGTGCCTGAGTTACTCTCTGAGAAAATCATGCTTA